>DAOUSD010000147.1 GCA_030627405.1 Deltaproteobacteria bacterium | reverse complement strand
TACAATGACTCAAGAGACAACTGGACTGCGGCAGTCATATTTAACTGGGACATATTCACGGGTTTTAGCACAAAAGCAGAAGAGGAAAGAGCAAAAGCCAGGCTTGAAGAAATGCTGGCGGCAGATCTCAAAACCAGACTATCTGTAAAGCTTGATGTTAAAAATGCATACCTGAAATTGGCGGAAGCAAAGGCCAGGCTCGAAGTAGCGGAAAGAAGCGTGGCCATGGCTGAAGAATCTTTTAAGCTTGTCAGGAAACAATATGAAGGCGGTGCTGCTGCCATAACACGATACTTTGAAGCCGAGCTTGCGTTTAATCGAGCAAAAACCAGAACCACAGCAGCTTATTATGACAGGGAAAAGGCACTCGCGGATATCGGCAGAGCGATAGGTTACTGGGGGAAGGTGGATAAATTCACACCATGAAAAACAAAAAAATTATAATAATATTGTTGTGTTCCGTCAGTTTAATTTTAGTTTTCTTTGCTGTTAAATTCATTTCAAGCACAAAAATTGCGCCGGGCAAGTTTCAGGCTGCATCAAAAAATGATGAAACACCGAAAAAAACCGGGCAGGCATCTGTCCGGACTATAACTGAATGCTATGAAGCTGTTGGAACAGTGCGCCCTGTTACAGAAGCGAGTATTGAATCACAGGTAACTGCTCAGGTTCTTGATGTCAAGGTCAGACCAGGCGACAAGGTTTTTAAAAGTCAGCTTTTAGTATCTTTAGATAACAGACAACTAATGTCACGTCTTGATCAGGCAAAACAAACCTTAAAAACAGCCATATCAGAAAAAAAACAGGCAAAGCAGACAATAATAGCCGCCGGGGCGGCATTTACAGAAGCTGAATCTGATTATAAGCGTACAAAAATTTATTTTGAATCCCAGGCAGCTACCCCTCAAGATATGGAAAAAGCCGAATCAGCATACCTTCAGGCAAAGGCGACTTTAAATAGAGCTAAAGAAGCTTTGTCAGCTTCAGAATCCGGAATAAAACAGGCGGAAGAAATCGTAAAGGAGGCGGGAATAGCACTTGGATACACAGAGATAAGAGCACCTGAAAGCGGTAAAGTTTTAGAACGTCTTGTTGAACAAGGAGATTTAGCTTTACCCGGGAAGCCTTTAATTATACTGCAAACTACCGGCTCGCTCAGGCTTGAAGCATATGTACGTGAAGGACTGATCAGAAAGATTCAGCCCGGAACATCTCTTAAAGTAACAATAAATACTTTGAATGAAACAGCAACGGCAACGGTTGAGGAGATTGTCCCTTATGCTGATCCGCAAACACGAACTTTTCTTGTAAAGGCATTATTGCCGCATATATCCGGAATATATCCCGGCATGTTCGGAAAACTGCACATCCCTGTTAAAGACCTCCAGGTTGTTGTTATACCAAAAATTGCCGTTCGTAATATAGGACAGCTTGAACTGGTTACAGTAAAGGAAAATAATTCCTGGAAGACACGTTTTATTAAAACCGGTAAAACTTTTGGTGATAAGGTCGAAGTCCTCTCCGGACTGTCAGGAGAGGAGACAATAGGCTGGGAGGAATAACTTAATGCCGGAAAACGAATCTGCTCCGAGCGGTTTTATCGCACGTATTGTCAGAAGATCTATTTCCTCACATCTCTCAATCATCCTGCTGATCTTATCTCTGTGCCTCGGAATTTCAGCTATTCTGGTCACACCCAAGGAAGAAGAACCACAGATAGTAGTTCCCCTGGCGGATGTTTATGTATATGCTCCCGGCTCAAATGCAACCGAAATAGAAAAACTTGTTGCAACGCCCCTGGAACGCCTTTTATGGCAGATTGACGGCGTTGAATACGTATATTCGATGTCCCGTGAGGACATGGCAATCGTTACAGTCAGATTTTATGTAGGAGAAGACAGGGAAAATTCGCTGGTAAAACTCCATAATAAGATTACAATGAATATTGACGCCGCTCCCCCGATTGTTAAGGGATGGGTGATAAAACCAGTCGAAATAGACGACGTCCCCATTGTAAATATAAGTCTTTATTCAGATCGTTATGATGATTATGAACTTCGCAGAATCGGTGAGGAAGTATTATCAAGGCTTTCAAAGGTAAAGGACATTTCAAGGACTGAAATTGTTGGTGGCCGCAAACGAGAGATACGCATTGAACTCTTACCTGAACGCATGTCAGGTCTTGGAGTATCTTTACTTGAAGTGCAAAGAACTCTCCAGGGAGCGGATGCTTCTGTTACAGCAGGTAAATTTTCCCGCTTTAATAAAGAAGTTACAGTAACAAGCAAATCTTTCCTTTCATCTTCAAATGAAGTTTCATCACTTATGGTTGGAGTTCATAATGGACGTCCGGTATATTTGCGAGATATTGCAAATATATTCGACGGCCCGGAAGAATCAGAGTCTTACTCGAGAATCGGTTACTCAAATTTCTATCGTAAAACTCACAATAAAGAAAATACCCCTTTTTCATTCCCGGCCGTCACACTCGCCCTTGCCAAGAAAAAAGGGACCAATGCCGTCTCTGTCTCCGAAAATATCCTGGTCAAGCTTGAAGAATTGAAAAAAAGCACTATTCCCGATGGCGTTAATGTTGAAGTAATTCGCAACTACGGTAAAACTGCCGGGCAAAAGGTAAATGGCCTCTTAGGTTCGCTGGCTTTTGCAATTATTTCCGTTATTATACTTTTAGCTATCACTCTTGGATGGCGTGAAGCGCTGGTGGTTGCACTTGCCGTACCTGTCAGCTTTTCTCTTGCTCTTTTTGTCAATTATCTATTCGGATATACAATTAACAGGGTTACCCTTTTTGCTCTTATACTCTCCCTGGGACTTGTAGTTGATGATCCTATTACAAACGTAGACAACATACAGCGCCATATTTTGATGGGCAAGCGTAAAGCATTTTCAGCAACGCTATTTGCCGTTAATGAAGTGCTTCCTCCGGTAATAATGTCCACACTCGCCATAATAATCTCATTTCTACCCCTGTTTTTCATTACAGGAATGATGGGACCGTATATGGCTCCAATGGCAGCAAATGTTCCCCTTACAGTAACATTTTCAACTCTCTGTGCGCTTACCATTGTGCCGTGGTTAACACACCTGTTGCTGAAAAATATGAATATCCGCAAGATGACCAACTCGGCAACAAATCAGATAAAGCCAAATCATGATAAAGGTATAAATGTATGGATCGGTCAAATCTACCGCAAAATCGTATCTCCTTTTCTCAAATCAAAAAGCAAAAGATACATGCTTCTGGCTGCTATTATTTTTCTCCTTTTAGTATCTACAGGTCTTGCTGTTTTCCGACTCGTGCCCTTGAAAATACTTCCTTTTGATAACAAAAATGAATTTCAGATAGTTATTGACATGCCGGAAGGAACTACACTTGAAACCACCAATAATGTTGTACGGTCATTTGAAGACTTTCTCAGAGAAATCCCTGAAATTACCAGCTTTGTGTCCTATGTAGGAAATTCGTCTCCCATGGATTTCAACGGCATGGTTCGTCACTATTACCTGAGGAAAGGAAGCCACCTTGCAGATATCCGTATAAATCTCGCTGAAAAAAATAAACGGAAGCAACAAAGCCATGCTATTGTTCTCCGGCTTAGAAAGGAACTCGAAGACATTGCAAAAGCCAACTATGCAGCAATCAAAATTGTTGAAGTCCCTCCCGGCCCCCCTGTGCTTTCGACAATTGTGGCTGAAATCTATGGCTCCCCTGACCGTTCTTATGATCAAATCATAGAAGGAGCGGAACATATAAAAAATTTAATGGCGGCAGAGCCTTTTGTGGTGGATATTGACGACACAGTTGAAGCCAGACGCAACAAGATAGATTTTATTATTGACAAGGAAAAGGCTGCTCTTCACGGAGTCTCCACGAATGAAATTATTCAAACTTTGAAAATAGCGATAGGAGGTGCTACGCCTGCCACAATACATACTTCTGAAGAAAGGCAGCCTCTAAGTATAAAAATAATTTTACCACGAAAAAATAGATCGGGGATTATTTCTTTATCACAAATACCGCTCAAAACAAATACCGGCAAAATGGTTTCTCTGGCGGAACTTGTAAAGATAGTTTACATATCTGAAGATCAGCCTGTTTATCATAAAAACCTTGAACGCGTGGTATATGTTACGGGAGAAATGGCAGGCAGAGCTCCCGGCGAAGCTGTTCTTGATATGCAGAAAAAACTTAAACAAACTCCGCCGCCGCCGGGAATCAGGGTAAAATGGGCAGGTGAAGGCGAATGGAAGATAACTCTCAGGGTATTCAGAGATATGGGCATAGCATTTGCGGCAGCTCTGACAGGAATCTATATTCTTCTTATAATGGAAACTAATTCATTTTCCATGCCAATATTGATTATGATGTCAATACCACTTACGCTTCTGGGCATTATGCCGGGATTCTGGCTGCTGAATATTTTCACCGGAGAACAGGTGGGCGGCTTCTTCAACCCTGTTTTCTTTACCGCAACAAGCATGATAGGCATGATAGCTCTTGGTGGAATTGTAATAAGAAACTCCCTTGTTCTGATTGATTTTATTAAAAACGCTCTTAATGAAGGCATAGCTTTAAAAGAAGCTATTCTCCGAAGTGGGGCAATCAGGATACGTCCTATATTACTTACAGCTTGCACAACTGCCATTGGCGCCTGGCCCATTACACTGGATCCGGTTTTCTCAGGCCTTGCCTGGGCTCTGATTTTTGGACTTTGTGCATCCACAATTTTTACGCTTATAATAGTCCCGGTTGCATACTTTTCTCTTTATAGAAAAAAGTATTTGAACAATTAAACCTAAGTTAAGACCCTGCTTGACATGTAAATTTGATTTTAATATAATTTTATTAAGTTTTTGATTCATTAAAACAGCGATCACTGCATCTGCTTTTCCACCAAAAAGCGCCAAAATGATTCTCAGAGATGGTTATGTCGGCTTTGGAGAATCATATATGAAGGGAGATATAGAAATTGAAAACGATCTGCAGGAACTTCTTCGTCTTGGTTTTTTAATTAATTTTGATGATTCCCGGCTGAGTTCCTGGCAAAAAATACGTTTTTTTATGCTTGCGCTTCTCAACAGCGATACATTAAAAATCGCATCAAAAAATATTTCTTACCATTATGATAAAGGCAATGAATTTTATTCGCTTTATCTTGATAAGACAATGAGTTACTCCTGTGCATACTATAAAAGTAAAGATGATTCTCTGGAAGAAGCGCAATTGAGCAAATATGAGCATGTATGCCGGAAACTTTTATTGAGTCCTGGTGAATCACTGCTTGATATAGGCTGTGGTTGGGGAGGAATGCTCATCTATGCCGCACAGAATTATGGAATAACAGGAGTTGGAAATACGCTTTCACAAAATCAATACGAATATGCCGGCAATAAAATAAAGGAATTAGGGCTGGAGGATAAGATTAAGATCTTATATATGGATTATCGTGAGTTAAGCGGAAAATT
>DAOUSD010000229.1 GCA_030627405.1 Deltaproteobacteria bacterium | reverse complement strand
TTATGAAATCATAGATCATTATACGTATATGATATGCGGTGACGGAGACCTCATGGAAGGCATCACCGCTGAAGCCGCATCTTTTGCCGGGCACATGGGTCTTGCGAAGTTGATTTGTATCTATGATGATAACGGTATATCCATTGAAGGGAATACGGATATAACATTTACTGAAGACGTTGGCCTAAGATTCAAGGCTTATAACTGGCATGTAACTACAGTAGAGGATGGAAACAATTTAGACGATATCAATAGAGCCGTTAAAGAAGCCAGGGAAGAAACAAACAAACCATCCATTATTATCCTGCGGACGCATATTGCATTTGGCAGCCCGAATAAACAAGACTCTGCTGATGCACATGGATCTCCTCTTGGAGAAGAAGAAATCCGATTAACAAAAAAGAATTTAGGCTGGCATGAGAATGTTTCTTTCTATGTTCCAGAGCAAGTTATTAAAATATTTGAGGAATGCATTGACAAAGGGAAAAAAGCCGAATCAATCTGGAAAGAAAAGTTCGAGAAATATTGCAGCAAATATCCTGACCTGTCAAAAAAATTAAATAATTCATTAAATAACTCTTTAAATAAAGGCTGGGATGCGAACCTGCCTGATTTTTCAAAAAATGAAGGGCCAATGGCTACAAGAGCTGCTTCAGGGAAAATACTTAATGCCATTGCCGAAAATATACCTTATCTTATAGGAGGTTCTGCAGATCTGGCCCCCTCAAATAATACAATTATAAAATCTTCTCATGATTTTCAAAAAAACATGTTTGACGGACGTAATATACGTTTTGGAGTAAGGGAACATGCTATGGGAGGAATAATGTCGGGGATAGCTCTTCATAAAGGGCTCAGGCCTTATGGCGGGACTTTTTTTGTTTTCGCCGACTACATGCGGCCGGCAATACGCCTCGCCGCACTCATGAAGTTACCTGTAATATATATCTTTACTCATGACAGCATTGCGGTTGGCGAAGACGGCCCAACCCACCAGCCGGTAGAACATCTTGCCGGTTTAAGAGCTATTCCAGGGCTTACAGTAATTCGACCTGCTGACGCCACAGAAACGTTAGAAGCATGGCGTCTGGCTGCCAAAACCACGGATTGCCCTGTAGCCTTAATCCTCAGCCGTCAAAAACTTCCTGTTATTGACAGGACAATTTACAGCTCTGCTGATAAGCTGGTTAACGGCGCTTATATTCTGTCGGATTCCGACGGCAAACCGGATATTATACTAATAGCCACAGGCTCGGAAGTACACATTACACTCAAAGCAGGAAAGATTCTTAAAGAAAAGGGTATCTCTGTCAGAGTAGTAAGTATGCCGAGCTGGGAACTCTTTGAAAAAACATCACAGGAATATAAAGACAAAGTACTCCTGCCTGATGTAAATATACGGATAGCTGTTGAGGCAGGTATCTCCATGGGCTGGGAGCGCTATGCGGGAAGCAGCGGCGCAGTGATCGGTATAAATGAATTCGGTGCTTCCGCACCCGGCAATATAGTTATGGAAAAATTCGGATTCACATCTGAAAACATTGTGCAAAAAGCAACAGAACTTTTAAGCTAACCTGAAAAGAAAATCATGGATTTTAAACTTTTTATTACTACATTTGGTTTAGTATTCCTTGCGGAACTTGGAGATAAAACCCAACTGGCTACATTAAGCCTTTCAGCTAATTACAGTTCAAAGATTTCTGTATTTTTAGGCTCTGCTTTTGCCCTGGTTGTGAGTTCCCTTCTTGCGGTATTATTCGGGGCAGGGTTAAGTCGCTTATTACCTCCGGATTATATACAAATAGGAGCAGGGATTTTTTTTATAGTCATCGGTATATGGATGTTAATTTCTATAACAAGAATTGCTTGATCTTAACTGGTGCCCGAACGAAAACTAGAAAATTTTTTCAAGTTCAAGGAAGGCGCAAATTTTAACCGCAGAAATACATGGAGTATTTTGAGGATTAAAATTTAAGCCTGACGCAGAAATTGGGAAAATTAGCAGTTTTCGTTCAGGCACTAACTACTAATAGCTATACACAGCTTACAATATGATATTGTCTAAAAAATCAGCCCGTTTTGCTGGTTAAATTACAAGGTCTGTTATTATGTCTTTTGAATTTTTTATAGGAAGTCGCTATCTCAGGGCTAAACAAAAACAAGCCTTTATTTCGCTGATCACTGTTCTTTCCATAGCGGGCGTTACAGTTGGCGTTATGGCCCTGATTGTAGTAATTGCCGTCATGACCGGCTTTGAATACGACCTTAAATCACGCATACTTGGAGTGGAGTCGCATATAGTCATTATGCGCCATAACGTCCCTTTTTCCGACTATCGCAACATCCTGGAACATGTGGAAAATACCGACGGAGTTGAAGCAGCCACTCCTTTTATTAATTCCCAGGTTATACTTCGTTCATCAGTATCGCTATCAGGTGCTGTTTTAAAAGGAATAGATCCTGATTCAGCGGACAGAGTTATAAAAAATCTCGACAAGGTCTCTCTGAAAAATCTTAAAGAAACGAATCAAAGAAAAAGTACATCCATCGCCATGCCGGCTATAATTTTAGGCAAAGAACTCGCTAAAAATTTAGGAGTAATGCAGGGCGACCCTGTCTATCTGATATCGCCGAGGGGAATGATTTCTCCCATAGGGCACATACCGACGATGAAACGGTTTAGGGTAGCAGGCTTATTCGAGTCAGGCATGTATGAATATGACAGATCACTGGCTTACATACATATAAAAGATGCCCAGAAAATTTTGCGCATGGGAGATTCTGTAAACGGAATTGAAGTCCGTGTTAACGACATTTACAATGCCGGAAATATTGCGGTCAGGATAGTCAAAGAACTTGGATTTCAGTACTGGGCAAGGGACTGGATGCAGATGAATCAAAACCTGTTTTCAGCACTCAAGCTGGAAAAAACGGTTATGTTTATCATTCTGGCACTTATTGTTCTTGTTGCGGCCTTTAACATTGCCAGCACGCTCATCATGATGGTTATGGAAAAGACCAGGGACATTGCTATCTTAAAAGCCATGGGCGCCACAGACAAAAGTATTAGAAAAATTTTTGTCTTTAAAGGTGTAGTAATAGGATCTATAGGAACCATTTTTGGAGTGTGCCTGGGATTTATTCTCTGTACAGTGCTAAAGTATTACCACTTCATCGAACTTCCAGGCGATGTGTACTATATTACAACTCTTCCCGTAAAACTTGAGCTTTTAGATATCGTTATAATAGCCTCTGCAGCAATGGCAATCAGTTTTTTAGCGACACTCTATCCCGCAAGTCAGGCATCCAAACTTGATCCCGTTGAGGCAATCCGTTATGGTTAACAGCGATTCTGTTTCAGATCATCTGATAGCTGCCAGAGACATCTGTAAAAATTTCAACAATGCCGGCGCCTGTATCGAAATCCTGAAAGATTTATACTTTAATCTGGATACCGGTGAAACAATAGCCGTTGTTGGTGCATCCGGAACTGGAAAGTCGACTCTTCTGCATATACTCGGCACTCTTGACCGGCCTGACAGCGGAAATCTTTTTTTTAAAGGAGATGATGTTTTCCTCTTTGATAATGATAAATTAGCTCGATTTCGCAACGAATTTGTCGGCTTTGTTTTCCAGTTTCATCATCTTTTGCCGGAGTTCAGTGCTATTGAAAACACAATGATGCCTGCGCTTATCAAAGGCATCAGCAAGGATACTTCCATGGAAGCCGCAGAGGAAATACTGGTAAGGGTTGGATTAAGAGACAGGCTTTTTTACAGGGTAGGAAAACTATCCGGAGGCGAACAGCAGAGGGTTGCTATAGCAAGGGCATTAATCCTCAGACCCGCCATTCTTTTTGCGGATGAGCCTACCGGTAATCTTGACAAAAAAAACAGCGAACAGGTTCACGAACTTCTTTTGGAGCTGAATCAAGAACTTCAGATGGCACTGGTTGTGGTAACACACAACCAGAAGCTTGCATCGTGCATGTCGCAGAATCTGACCATTATTGACGGAAAACTTGTGACCTGTGCGGTTAGCGGTTAGCTGTTAGCATTGAAAAGGGGTAGAAATGAGAGATTTTAGAGAACTTAATCAACAGGTCAATGAGGTAAAGAGGATGTTGAACAGTTTTATCCAAAAGCTAACTGCTAATGGCTAAAAGCTAACCGCACAGGTCGAAAAAGTGTAAATTACTTTTGGCTTGCTA
>DAOUSD010000294.1 GCA_030627405.1 Deltaproteobacteria bacterium | reverse complement strand
GTGGCAGGTTTCCTGTAATTTATGTTAAACTTTATGTTCGAGGCAAGGATAAAAAGAGAGCAGATATTCTTCTGGAAAAGGCTTCGGAATTTGTGTTGAATAAAATCGGCGAATGTGCATTTTCTGCTGACAGTGAATCAATGGAAACCATAGTCGGCAGCCTTCTTTGCAAGGAAAAGGCTACAATAGCGGTTGCTGAAAGCTGTACCGGCGGTCTGATATCACACTTGCTTACTAATGTGCCAGGCAGCTCTGATTATTTTCTCTTTTCCGGTGTGACATATTCAAATAAAGCAAAGATCAAAGTTCTTGGTGTGTCAGGGGCCACCTTGAAGAAATATGGAGCTGTGCATGAAGAGACTGCAAAAGAGATGGCAGATGGTGTGCGGCGTCTCGCTGGCGCAACTTACGGAATATCAACAAGCGGTATTGCCGGGCCCGGCGGAGGAACCAATGAAAAGCCGGTTGGAACGGTCTGCATAGGAATTGCCACAGCAGATTCTGTTGAGGCATATCGTTTAAATTTTCAATTCAATGAAAGATTAAGAAATAAAATGATTTTTGCGATAACAGCTCTTGATCTATTAAGACGAAAACTTTTAGCCTTCTAAAGAGTCATGATGAACTCGTAAAAAATTCGATGGCAAAGTAAAAAGCTCCAAATTCAAGGCGCGCGAATTGCGTGTCATGAGGCGTACTTAGCGTACGCCGCAGTGACAACGAAATGAAGCGCAACGCAGAAGTTGGACTTTTTACGAAGCCATCAAACATACAGGTAAAACCAGTGAAACACATTGAAGCTTCAAGGGAGTTAAAAAAGAATCATGCCGCGCTCCAACAGAGAGTGGAAGAACGAACTGCGGAATCAGTTAAGGCAAACGACCAGCTTAGTCGGGAAATAGAAGAGCGAAAGCGGATAGAGGAAGCGCTCAGGGAAAGTGAAGAGCGATACAGAACGCTGACTGAGCATGTTGCCGATGGTGTTACGCTTGTTCAGAATGAAAAATTTTTATTTGTAAATAATGCTTTTGTTTCAATGTTTGGTCACACGAATGCGAAACCGATACTTGGTAAAAGAGCTGTTGATCTGATTTCATCTGGTTTTGATCAGGGTATCAAGGAAATTTATGGTAAGCTTGAGTCGGGCCTGTCAGGTGCAAAATTTTTCAGGGCACCCTGCATTACACGCGAAGGACGTGAGTTTTGGGTAGAAGGGCATCATAATATAATTAAATGGAAAGGCATGTCCGCTATCCTCACGACTATCAGGGATATTACTGAAAGAAGGCTCCGGGAAATTGCAATTCAGGAAGAGACAGAGCGCCTTAGAAAGGAGAACATAAGGCTTAGATCTTCCATAAAGGAGAGATACAGGTTTGGAGATATTATAGGTAAGAGCCGGCCAATGCAGGAAATATATGAACTTATTTTAAAGGCCGCTAACTCCGACGCCAATGTGGTTATTTATGGTGAATCCGGGGCCGGCAAAGAAATGGTTGCAAGGGCCATACATGATATGAGCAATAGAAGAGATAAGGTTTTTGTTGCTGTGAACTGTGGCGCTATTCCTGAAACGCTTCTTGAGAGTGAATTTTTTGGATATAACAAGGGAGCCTTTACCGGGGCAAACGCTGATAAGCATGGATACTTGGATCTTGCGGGTGGCGGCACTCTTTTTCTGGATGAAGTTGGTGAGCTTGATCTCAACCTGCAGGTAAAATTACTAAGAGTTATTGATGGCGGAGGTTATACGCCTGTTGGCAGCAATAAAACTAAATACTCAGACTTCCGTATTATAGCTGCCACACATAATAACCTGATGGAACAGGTAAACAAAAATTTAATGAGAGAAGATTTTTTTTATAGATTGCACGTTATACCTATTACGGTCCCGCCTTTAAGGGAACGTAAGGAGGATATTCCTTTGCTGGTTGAACATTTCTTAAAACTTTATTGTGATAGTAAAGAAAGCCAGAGCCTTTCTGTAAAGATATTTGAAGCTCTTCACAACCATAATTGGCCAGGCAACGTTCGGGAGCTTGAAAATGTTTTAAAACGCTATCTTACAATACAGCGCCTTGATTTTATCAACCCGCGGGGCCCCAAGGCAGCAAATGAGGTTAATGATTCAGGCAAAGAATTGCTGCAAAAAAATGCAGGACTGCGCGATGCAGTGGAGCTGTTCGAAAAAGACTATATTTCTAAAGTGTTAAATCAGAATAAGTGGCACAGGGGTAAGACAGCAAAAACGCTGAGCATACCCGAAAGAACTCTTTACAGAAAATTAAAACAATTTAGTTTAACCTAACCATGTCATAATATATGCCATATATGGCAGATGCATAAAATACTAAATTATATCAAGCCGTAAAACTCAATTATTATATCCTTCATGTCATTAATGTCAGTTTATCTTTTTCTCCCTATAACAATTCATACCGGATAAATATAAATATCATCTATAAATACCAATAGATAGATATTCCCTTAATTTTTGGCACGTCCGTTGCTTAGTAATGTCAAAACGTTTGAACCCGTGAACGGTTACAGTAAATCTTATGGATATCCTGATTATTGATGATTTTTTTGCCGCCAGTGCTGTTAAAAAAGACGTTGAGAAATTTGTCCGCAGCATAGAAATTGCTGATTCAGCCGAAGATGCCTTAATAAAGGTCGGTAATAATAAATTCGATCTTGTGTTGCTCAGTATCTCTTCAAAAGCATTTGATGGCTGTGAATTAATTCAGCAGGTTAAAAGTATATGTCCGGAGATTAAAATTGTTACTATGACAGATCGAAACTCTAGAGAGCTGGAATTAAAAATCAGAAAGCAGGGCGTGCTTTTTTACATGATAACGCCTTTTAACAAAAAAGTGCTGGAAGATATTGTAGATTATATTTCAAAGTCAAAAGAAAAATTACAGATAGAGAGATTGCAGAAATTTCATGATGAGTGGGCCAGGCTTTAGGGCTCGGGGAAAAAATAAGTTGGTTGTTTTTGACACATAGCCCTTAAGGACGCACTGACAGGATTAACATGATTCCTTTACTTTTCTTATATCTTGTTATATCCTGTCAAAAAATATAAAATTTTTTATTAACAGATTAAAAATTAGGAGGTTTTTACATGTTTAATATTGAAAACTGGGACTGGGAAAGCAAAGAAAAAATGCTTGCTGAGCCGGCAAAATGGAAAGACCAGTTTGAAGATGTCT
>DAOUSD010000298.1 GCA_030627405.1 Deltaproteobacteria bacterium | reverse complement strand
TTTTTTGAACGTCGAACATCGAACGTCGAACGTCGAACATCGAATGATGAAATCGCTTCGCTCTGCCGGTTTATAAATCGGCAGAATACCTTATTCAAAATTCGATGTTGGACGTTCGATATTAGACGTTCATCTTTTAAATAAAAATATCCTGTTTGCCGGTCTGGAGGGTTAATCCTGTCAAATAAATAACAAAAATGAGTTGCTCAAAAGGTCACAAGCCACCAGCGTTCCCCATTACTCATAAACAATTCATTACTGTTGACATATATCTGCATATATAATACACTGCTAATAAAATATCATACATTGCGGGGATATATCTAAAATGGAAAAGCGAAAGCTTACAGAACTCATCGTTGAACACAAAGAAAAGACGCTTTCAGGGGATAACTATATTGTGCGCGACAGCCTTTCCGACGCGCAAAAGATTCTAAACCAGAAAGAAATACATATTATAAGCGGTGTCAGAAGATGCGGAAAATCAACCCTGATGCGTCTCCTGATGGGACAGCTTATAGAAAAAGGAGTAAAAAAACAGAACCTCCTTTATCTCAATTTTGAGGATGACAGGTTTGCGGAATTCACCACAGCAGATTTTCAGCCCCTCTACGAGGCATTCCTCGAGGTCGAATCACCCGTGGGGAGGAAATACTTCTTTCTTGACGAGATACAGAACCTTCCCGGATGGCATCGCTGGGTCAACAGACTTTATGAATTTGAAGATATAAAACTCTTTATAACAGGCTCCAACTCATCGATACTGGGCGGCGAAGCCGGGACACTCTTGACGGGACGAAACAGGATTATGGAGCTCTATCCGTTTTCATTTATGGAGTTTCTGAGGGCAAACGACTTGTCAGTAAAGGACAGGGATTTTCTTATAACGGAAAAAAGGGCGGGAATTGCAAGGTTATTTAATGATTATCTTGTTTTTGGAGGGTTCCCGGAAGTTGTAAAAAGTCAGGATACATCTCTGCTTCAGGAATACTTCCGGGATATTATATTCAGAGATGTTGTCACGCGCTATTCTGTCAGAAATGTCCGCGAGATAAGAGAACTTGCACTCTACCTGGCATCCAATCTGTCATGCATGTCGAGCTACAAGAAACTCAGGGATGTGATATCGGTAAACAGCCTGACCACGGTAAAGAATTATATCGGTTATTTTGAAGATGTATATCTTTTTTTTGCCGCCGGCCTTTTTGATTATTCGTTGAAGAGGCAGATGTACAATCCATCAAAGATATACTGTGTCGACCATGCGATCGCATCCTCCATTGCGTTTAAATTCTCAGAGGATCTCGGAAGGACAATAGAGAATATTGTCTTTATCGAACTGAAAAGAAGGGGGTTTGAGGTCTATTACTGGAAGGACAAAAAAGGCAGAGAATGCGATTTCCTGATAAAAAAGGGGATGACTATCACAGAAGCGGTGCAGGTCTCCAGCAATATAAGCACAATGGATACCAGGGATAGAGAAATAACAGGCGCTATCGCCGCCGCAGAGGAATTCGGATTAAAAGAAGTAAAAATATTGACCACCGAAGACCTCGGCAGCGAGACAGTAAAAGGAATAAACATACAGTATATCCCAATATGGCGATGGCTCTGCAGTTCAGAATGAATAAAATAAATATATCTCCCGGATTTGAACGCTACTTTGCCAACACCTCCCGGCTGGTGGGCCATCGTGTGTTGAGCATGGTTGTTGCGCTCTTTGTCGGCGTTTATGTTGCCCGATATCTCGGGCCGGAGCGGTTCGGGCTTTTGAGCTATGCGGGCAGCTTTGTCGGGCTTTTTACAGCGCCGGCAACTCTGGGTTTAGACGGCGTCATCGTGCGGGAGCTGGTCAAGACCTCGGAGGGGTGCAATCCAGAGATTGCAGATATGCCGATTAAACCTGCGTGGCGAATCCTGCTGGATTTTTTCCTTTAGCCGAACTTTTTGAGAAATTACGATAAATGCAGTTAAGTATATTGTATGGCTATACAATATCAAGTTTTTTGTGGTTTCATGCAAATTATTTGCTCAGCAGAAAAGATAATCTGTCCAGAATATTTCATACAACCCACGTGATTAGGCCGAGCTTCGGAACGGCCGGGTGCTGTTTTGGATGTTTAAAAGCAGTGCCTTTTGAATGATACCAAAATTTTTGGCAGTTTCGAGCCGGAGAAAATGCTTGAAAAATTGCGGGAGCGGTTGTAATCTTTTATAAAATCATCAAGGCAGGCATTTTTGGAATGGCTAAGACAAAAGCACAAAAACACAAAGCAAAGAGAAAGGAAAAACAGAAACAACGTCGAATCAAGAATTCCCTGGTTTTTCAGAAGGAAAAGGCTGACTTTCTGTTCAATGAATCTCTGTGGCTCAGGGATCAGGGGAAGTTTGAGGAGGCGCTCTCTTATACTGAAAAGGCCCTCAGATTAGATCCGAAAAATAAAGAGATGCTCCATGAAATGGGGGGTCTCGGATATCGTGTGGGCAGGACCGACGTGGAGCTTAAAGCGCTTCTTGGGCTCCACGACAACGGATTCATAGAGAATGAACAGATGCCGGGTTTGTGCATTCTTCTGGAAAAGGAGGGAAGATATGAACACGCGTTAAATATAGCGGAGGAAACCCTGCCTCTTATCTCCAAAATGAAGGTTCGTAATAAAAAAACGATCCGGGCGGATATTGTTCAACTCCGGAATCACTGCAAGCTTTGTTTGAAAATCAAACAAAACGGGGCAGCCGGCAGCGCCCAGGCTGATGTTCGTCCGTCTCGTCCGTCTCGTCCGAACCCGTCCGCCTCGGCTGAGCCTCGCGATGCCGGACGTGGCGAGAAAAAGCGGTCTCCCGAATTTCGTGCAAACCCGGTCTCTTTCCCGGAAATACCGGTATCGATCAATCTCAATTCTCCAGCTTTCGAACAAGCTCTGGTCCACGGACAATTTACCTCCCTTGAACGCTATGAACTCACCCTCGAAGGCTATCAGATACGTTTTAAAGAGTCTTTCGAAAATCTTGTCTGTTTCAACAATATTCAAGATGTTCGCTCATTATGGTACCAGGAGGAGACGGCCAGAAAGGTGCTGAAGAGCTTTCGTGGCAGAGCGCTGCTGTCGGATGAGGTAGGACTTGGAAAGACCATCGAGGCATTGATCGTATTTAAGGAATATATTCAGCGTGGTAT
>DAOUSD010000012.1 GCA_030627405.1 Deltaproteobacteria bacterium | reverse complement strand
TGAGAGATTTTAGAGAACTTAATCAACAGGTCAATGAAGTAAAGAGGATGTTGAACAGTTTTATCCAAAAGCTAACAGCTAATGGCTAAAAGCTAACCGCACAGGTCGAGAAATTGTGGCAATTGAGCAAAGAGCTATGCAAAGAACGACATTTTATACTGGATTCTTTTTTAACGATATCTAATACGCTCAAACAGTTTCCTGCTTTGAATGTATCGCACCTGAAGCTCACGCGTATCTGGTTTGTTTTAGAAAGCTAAAGTGTTACTTATTTTACGAAGTCTGAAGGGAATATAATAATGGGCGTAGTGGAAGATAAGATAAAAGATCTAAAGGACCGGGAAGCAAAGGTCATGGGAATGGGCGGCGAAAAAATGGTTGCAAAACAGCGCGAAAAAGGAAAGCTGACCGCCCGTGAACGATTAAACCTTTTATTTGATACAGGAACATTTCGAGAAATTGACATGTTCGTAAAACACCGGTGCGTAAATTTCGGCATGGAAAAGACTGAAATACCATCAGACGGAGTTATAACCGGCCACGGCCTTGTTGAAGGCAGGCCGGTATTCGCATTTTCCCAGGATTTTACCTCCAGAGCCGGCACGCTCGGCGAAATGCACGCAAAAAAAATCTGCAAGGTTATGGATCTCGCATTAAAGGCCGGAGTACCTTTTGTCGGCATAAATGATTCCGGTGGAGCAAGGATACAGGAAGGAATTGATGCGCTTTCCGGTTTTGGAGAGATCTTTTTCCGCAACTCTGCATGCTCCGGAGTTATTCCACAAATCTCGGCAATAATGGGACCGACCGCAGGTGGAGCAGTCTATTCACCAGCCATGACAGACTGGATATTCATGGTTAAAAAAAGCAGTTACATGTTTATTACCGGCCCGGAAGTTATCAAGGCTGTAACAGGAGAACAAATTTCCTTTGAAGACCTCGGAGGAGCCATGACACACAATGAAAAAAGCGGTGTGGCTCACTTTGCCTGCGAAAGCGATGAAGATGCTATAAACCGGATAAAAAGACTCCTGTCATATCTGCCTTCAAACAATATGGAAGATCCGCCTGACATTGATCCGGAAGATGATCCAAAGCGCATAGAGCCGGCACTGGATACAATCATTCCGGACAACCCAAGCCAGTCTTATGACATGAAGGATGTGATACGTTCAATTGTTGACAAGGGAGAATTTTTTGAGCCTCATGAGTTCTTTGCCTCCAATATAATCGTATGTTTTGCCAGACTTAATGGGAAAAGTATAGGTATCATCGCAAATCAGCCCATGGTTCTTGCCGGATGCCTGGAGATTAATGCATCTGACAAAGCCACACGTTTTATCCGCTTCTGCGATTCTTTTAATATTCCCATTCTTACAATCGCTGATGTGCCGGGTTATATGCCTGGAAGTCAGCAGGAATGGGGGGGAATTATTCGTCACGGCGCAAAGCTCCTCTGGTGCTATTCAGAGGCAACCGTGCCGAAAATACTTCTAATCACCAGAAAAGACTACGGTGGCGCCTATATTGCGATGTCATCTAAACATCTGGGAGCAGACATGGCTTTTGCCTGGCCAAGTGCACAAATTGCGGTAATGGGAGCAGAAGGTGCTGCCAATATAATACACAGAAAAGAAATTAAAGGAAGTGATGATCCTGCTGCAAAACGAAAAGAAAAAATCAAGGAATATGAAGAACTTTTTTCAAATCCTTATTGTGCGGCAAGCAGGGGCTATATTGACGCTGTTATTGTTCCGAGCGAAACAAGGCCCCGCCTGATCGAGGCTCTGGAGATAATGTGCAGCAAAAGGGAGTTCAGGCCCCCTAAAAAACATGGGAATATTCCTATGTAAAGCCCAAAGCGAAATTTAAATGGAATTAAAACTCGAACAATTAGAATATCAACAACAAGCTATTCAATCAGTAGTTTCTGCTTTTAAAGGACAGGAAAGAAATACTTTTGACAATGCCTGTATCGAAGGAATCCGTTCCAATATCCTTTCTTTAACAAAAGATGAAGTAATTCAAAACATTAAAGATGTCCTGCTTGAAAATGGAATAAGCAAAGAAACTGCTAATATTGAAAAGACAAATGACCTTTGCATTGAAATGGAAACAGGTACCGGTAAAACACTGGTATATATAAAAACGATTTTTGAATTATTTGAGCATTATGGCTTTACAAAATTCATTATACTTGTGCCTTCGGTAGCTATTAAAGAAGGTGTCCTTGCAACTCTAAAAATCTTTGAAAAGCAACTTGAGGATATTTACAATATAAAACCCACCTATTTCGAATATGACAGCAAAAGACTTTCAAAAGTCATGAATTTTGTTGAGGAACAGCATCCTCAAATTATGGTGATGACATTACAGTCTTTCAATTCGGATGACCGAATTTTAAATCAGGCTCAACGTGAAGACCTTTTTTCAAATATGGCATACATTGAAGCCATTTCACGAACCAATCCAATAATCATTATGGATGAACCACAAGAGGGAATGGATACGGATAATTCAATCGAAAGAATTAAAACCCTCAATCCTCTGTTTAAAATTCGCTATTCCGCTACGCATAAAGTTCTTTCAAACCTTATTTATCGGTTGACACCCTATGACAGCTACAAACAAGGACTTGTTAAAAAAATCGAAGTTTTGACCGTTTCCGAAAAAAACGATGAAGCATCAATGAAAATTGAACTTTCAAAAATTGAACTTGGGAAAGGTGAACCCAGAGCTGTTTTGAAAGCATGGCGCCAAACAGCAACAGGCTTCAAGTTTAAAAACACGAAAAAGCTGGACAAAAATGCCGATTTGCAGGACGCAACGGGAAACGTAATTTACAAAAATTATATCATTGAGCAGATTGCAAAACCAATAAGAGGAAAAGCATTTGTAAAGTTCAAAAACGGCGCTGTTATCTATGAAGGTGAACAGGCAAAAGACTATTCTGCCATTTTCAGCGAGCAACTCTACTGGCTGATTGACAGCCATTTCAGGAAAAAAGAAGAATTGAAAAAATCAGGCATTAAATGCTTATCTTTAACATTTATTGATAGAGTCGATAACTACATACAACCGGACGGGATAATCAAAAAAGCATTTGTTGAACAATTTAAAAAAGTCCACAAGGAATTTTATAACAAAGAAGCAACCGCCGAACAAATTGAGCAATCGCAGGGCTATTACTTTGCTCAAACAGGGAAAGGTGATTTTACCGACAATTTACGTTCCATGCAGAATAATAAAGAACTATATGATTTAATTCTAAAATCAAAAGAGAAACTGCTATCTATCGACAATCCAGTTGAATTTATCTTCTCGCATTCGGCCCTCGGTGTTGGCTGGGATAATCCCAATGTATTTAATATTGCCACACTAAATCAGAGCTACAGTGAAATTAAGAAACGGCAGGAGATTGGCAGGGGCTTAAGAATTTGTGTTAATCAGAACGGTCAAAGGGTGTATGATAAAATAGATACTGTTGAAGGGCAGGAAAAAAACTTATTGACCGTTATTCCGAATGAAACGTATGAAACTTTTGTGTCGCAATATCAATCTGAAATTGCGGAAATTTATGGCACCAGTGCGGCAGGAGCCGAAACAAGAAACAACCACAAAGGCAAAAAGATTACTGAAAAACGCTTATCAAGAAATGATAAACACTTTAACAGCCCTTCTTTCCGTGAATTCTGGAAACGGCTTTCACAAAAAACCGAATACCTTGTTTCTTTTAATGAAGATAGAGTAATCTCTGAATCGATAAAAGCAATAAATGAAATAACCATCGCCGAACACCAGATACAGGTTTTTCTTGGAAGAATTCGAGGTATTTCGGAAGAAGACATTGAAACGCAGGATTTTAGAACACAAAGCAAAGCGGCAAATACAACCTTTTCTCCCATAGATCTGATAGAAGAAATCAGCGGGAATACATCTCTTGCCTATCCGACAGTTTTTAAAATTGTGCAGGGCATTGAAAACAAAAATGAAATAATTAAAAACCCGCCCCGTTTTCTCCAGGAATCAGTGCAAAAGATACGATACATTGAACTTGATGAAATGCTCCGCGCCCTGGATTACCGTTTAACAGGTGAAGCATTTGATATTGATCATTTTGGACAATTCATTATTAAAAACACCGATAAATTTGAACCAACTCCGAAAAAGGGTATTTATAACCATATAATATGGGACAGCGAATACGAGCAGAAATTTGCCCGTGAAGCGGATATTGACACAGAAGTTGTTTGTTTTTTAAAACTCCCTTCTTTTTATGTCATAAAAACACCTGCCGGTGAATATAATCCCGATTTTGGACTTGTTTTAAAGAAAAAGAAAATTCGAGCTGAAAGCGAAAATGAATACTATTTTGTTATTGAGATCAAAGGAACAAACAGTATTGATGACCGCAAAGCGTTAACCGAGAATGAGATTTATAAAATCAAGTGCGCCATAAAGCACTTTGAAGCTTTGGGTATTGAAGCAAAGGTCGATTATCTTGCGCCAATTAAAGAATATACGAGTTTTAAAAATAAAGCAGAGGAACTTGTAAGTGTCTGAACTGAATAAAAAATTGATGCAAACCCCTGATTTGAATGAAGAAAGACTTGAAACCCTGAAAAAGCTATTTCCTGATTTGTTTACCATAGAAGGCAAGCTCAATCCGGATGAACTGAAAAAGATTGTTAACCCTGACCTTGTGAAAGAGACGGAACGTTTTGAATTTAAGTGGTTTGGAAAAAACGAAGCAAAAAGAAATGCATTTACGCCAAGCAAAGCGACGCTTGTTTATGATGAAAAGCGGAGTGTTAATCCTGATTTTGCTGATGGGAATATGATAATTGAAGGGGAAAATCTTGAAACACTGAAGTGTCTGCTTTCGGCATATAGGGAAAAAATAAAATGTATTTATATTGATCCGCCATATAATAAGGATATGGATTTTGTATACTCTGATAAATGGAATGAAGATGTAGAAACTTATTGGGAACATATTGGGATTAAGGAAAATGGAATTAAAATTGATACAAATTCGGAAACTTCTGGCAGATATCATTCTAACTGGATGAATATGATTTATCCACGACTACTTATAGCCCGTCAATTCCTAAAAGATGATGGAGTGATTTTTATTTCTATTGGTGATGAAGAAATTCACCATTTGCGAAAAATATGTGATGAGGTTTTCGGTGAAAAGAATTTTGAGGGTCATATACATTGGCGACGCAGGCACAACCAACCCAATGATAAAACTAAAATGATAGGTCTGGTAACAGAACATATTCTTTCATATTCGAAAGATAAGGAGGCATACAAAAAGTCAGGTGTCGGTAAAGTTGATTTGACAGGTAATTTCTCGAATCCAGATAATGACCCAAGAGGTGATTGGGCGTCAAAACCATGGAAAGTTGGTTCAGACCAATCCGGAAGCAGGTATATTCTTGAAAACCCAAACAATGGACAAAAATATGATGAAGAATGGATGGGAGATGAAAATTCATACAAAGTGTTGTTTGCTGACAAACGAATAGTCTTTCCTATTAAAGGGGAGGGATTACCTCGAAAAAAATATTTCAAATTTGAAAGAGAGGAAGAGGGACAATGTGCCACAAACTGGTGGTCACATGAAGAATTTGGTCATAACCAAGGTGCAAATGATGAAATGACATCCCTTTTTGATGGTATTAAAAATATTTTCAGTAATCCGAAACCTAAAGAACTAATAAGGGGTTTAATTCAAATTGCTAATGTAAAAGACAAAGATATTGTCTTAGACTTTTTCGGAGGTAGCGGAACAACTGCACATGCAGTAATGCAACTAAATATTGAAGATAATAAAACACGTCGGTTCATACTTGTTCAATTGCCAGAAAAAATTGACGATAGCGAAGAAGCCTACAAAGCAGGCTACAAAAAAATTTCCGACATAACTATCGAACGAAATAAAAGAGTAATCCAAAAACTCGAAAAAGAAGAAGCCCAAAAGCAACCATCTTTATTTGATTCCGAAAAAAAACCATTCAAAACCGGCTTTAAAGTCTATAAACTCGCCAAATCGAACTTTCCCCGTGTTGACTTTGCGCCAGACCCGATAAAAACCAAAGAAGAAAACCTCGCTTTACTCAATAAATATATTCAGGAAAAAGAAGCGTCTTTTAAAACACTTTTCAATGAAAATGATATTTTTGACGAAGTGCTTCTTAAAAATGGATTTATGCTCAATTACTCAAAAGAAAAAACAGATGTGTTCTCGAAAAACGAAGTTTATCAGATAAAGGATGATTTCAAGGAATGTTTGATCTGTATGGATAACAGAATTTCAAAAGAAACTTTGAAAGAGTTGGAACCATTTAAAGAAAAAATATTTATCTGTCTTGAACGTGCATTGGATACAACGATGAAATGGAACTTGAAACATTTGCTTGGAGATAAATTGATTGCGTTTTAAATGATGACGAATAAATGACCCCCTCGCAAGCAGCGAGGAATACGGCCCCAGGGTGATTAAAGAAGAAACAGCCAGGCAGGGTGTATTTCACACACTATCACCGGCTGCGGTAAAACGATGCGAATTTCGACATACGGTGGGCGATGCTAAAACGGTATGGTTACATGCAAAAATTTAATCGGACATTACTGAATTAGGAATAGGCTATATCATGAAAGAATTTTTTAGAAATATAGAATTCACTTATGGTACTAAAGACTCCGAAATTAAGCCGAGTAAAATTATAATTTCAGAAAATGAAAAATTGACTCAAAAATTAAAAGACTACGTTTATGTTTTTGATAGTCCGGCTCAAACCAATTGTTCGTTTTATGTAATAACTGTTCCATTATCGGAAAAAGATTTGTTTGAGCTGAGAAGATATATCTGGAATGAGAATAAATATGATTTATACTTTCTTGCCGAAAAACCGGAAAGTAATTTTATTACAACACTTTATTATGCAAAAACTAATCCCCGTGAGACTGAAATAAAAATAAAAAGTTTTAAAGGAAATGAAAAAGATACCAAAGAATTAGAAAAAATCAAAAAATGGCAATTTAATTCCGGCGCTTTTTGGATGTCGTATACAAAATTTTTAGATAAAATAAAGAAGCAACGAATTGATATAGAATTAATTAAGCAACTCAAACAATTAAAAAGCAAATTACAAGATGAATTAATACAAAGAGTTGAAAATCCCGGTAAAATTGTTCAGGCGTTAATTGATAGAACGTTATTTATTAAGTTCCTCGAAGACAATCATATTATAAATTCATTCTTCTACAAACATCACTTTCCGGATAAATTTAAAGCTGATGATATTGATTTTGGTTATAAAACTCTTTTAAAAGAATATGATATTAAAAATATTAACAAACTGTTTAATGAAATCAATAAGATATTTAACATTGCTCTTTTTGAAAAACCTTCTATCAAAGAGGAAGATCTAACCGGCAATAAAGTTTTAGATTTAATTTACGAAGCTATTTGCCAGCAAGATTGGAAAACAGGACAAATGTCGCTGTTTGATTTTAGGTTTGATGTTATTCCGATAGAATTTATTAGTCATATCTATGAAGTATTTTTGGAAGATAAACAACGTAAAGAAGGGATATATTATACACCAACCAACCTTGCCCGTCTGATTATTGATGACACTATTACAGGAACAGGGACAATACTTGATCCTGCTTGCGGTTCAGGGATGTTTCTCGTTCTCGCCTTCCGTAAACTTTTAGAAAACAATCCGCCTGAATCAAATGGTATCTATGGTAAAATAAAACATAAAAATAAGTTACTAAGAAACTGTATTTATGGAATAGAAAAAGATAATACTGCTTGGCGATTAGCCGTATTTTCATTATATCTTGAAATATTAAAAGGACTTCCAGCAGAAGAAATAAAAGAATTTATCAAGCAAAAACTCGAAAGTAATATTGATTTTAAGATATTTCCTTATGACATTTCAGCCAATATTATTAATCGTAATGCCCTTGAAGTAGAAGAAGGTAAAATACCACATAGAGAAAAAACTTTTGACTACATAGTAGGTAATCCGCCAATTTTTGAAATTAAACCAGATGCGGAAGAAAGAAGATTTATTGATGATTATAAAGTAATTATTGATGAAGTTACAAACTATGCTGCAAGGGAAATAATTGGGAATAAACAAATTTCTCAGGCTTTTATGCTTAAAATAAAAGATTGGGCAAAACCGGAAACAAGGTTTGGTTTTGTGTTGAACAGTTCAAATTTTTACAACGAAAAATCAAAAGCGTTTCAAGAATTCTTTTTTGAATATTATCAAATAGAAGAATTTTATGAACTTTCACGAGTAAAAAAAATACTTTTCCGTAAAGCCAAAGAAGATGTCGTTGCAGTTATTTTTAATAATAAAAAAGTTAAAAACAACCTGGTAAGTTATTATCCTGTTGATATGGGGATTTTTTCTGAAACTTTTGATTTACTTATTATACAAGAAGATAAGAAAATAAATATTTCTCAAAAAGATATATTAAACAAAAAGATAATTCTTAGGGATTATTTAATTGGAAATAAATATGATTTGAAGTTATTGGACAAACTTTCAAACAATAATAAATTAGAAGATTTTTTACTAAAAGATAAAAATTACAATAGTTTTAGAGGCTTAGAAAGGGCTACGAATACAACTGTTGGAAAATATTTTGGAATAAGTGAAAGAGATTTTAAAAATTTGTCTAAAAAAGAAAAATCAAACTTACAAGAAGAGTTTGCTCTAAAACATTATCTTAGTTTAACAAAAACTGAAGATTTTGATACGCCGTACATCTATGATCAAACAAATGTAACATGTTTTAATGTAATAAAATTTGATGGTTTTATTAATTTTGATGATTTTATCCTTAATAAAGAAAATGTTAATAAAGAAAACTTTAGAAGGTCTAAAAATTTTATATTATTTAAAAACAAAAAAATTTTATTTAATCGGTTTGGGAAAAAACAAGAAGCAGCTTTTATTGACTATACATGCTTTTTCTCAACTTATTTGTATGCTGTTAAATTGCAAGATGAAAACTTATACGATTTATTTACTGCAATTCTCAATTCTGATTTAGTAAATTATTATTTATCTCAAAAATTCAGAAAAAGAGTCGATGGCAATTTTGCTAATTTAGATACCAAAGCAATAAAAAACATCCCAATCCCAAAATATCTGGACGAAGACTTGGTTGCAGAAATATCAGAAATTAGTCAAAAACTTACCGAGGGTAAATTAAAATATGAAGACAAAACCAAAGAAAAGCTTAATGGTTTAATTTTTGATTTGTATGAGCTTGATATTTTAGAAATAACGAGGATAAAAGACTTCTTCTCAAACAAGAAGAAAATAAGCAACAGTGATTTAGACGATTATAAAACAGCTTTGGGAGAAACGCTTGAATTTTATTTTAAAGACAAACCTATTATTGAGTATTATCAGGGTAAAAATTTACCTTTCGGCTTATTAGTTACCGCAATATATTTTAATAAAACAAAAAATGAACAGCCTGCATCAAAAAAGAAACTACAATATATAATAAATAAAATTTTCAAAACCACCGATGAAAAGTTGTTTCTTGCAATGAGAGAAAAGATATATGGCAATGATTGTATTTACATTATCAAAAACAATCATTTTCAAAGCTGGACAATAACAAAAGCTTTTGAAGACGGCCAGGAAATATTAAAAAGGTTTGTGAGATGAAAGGTTACATAAAAATTAAAGAACTCACATTGCCGGAAACTATTCCTGATCTGAGAGAATTAAATAATCAAGTTTGGAAAAAACGAATATTATTTTATCTTTTATTTTATTACAAAGAAACCGACAACAATGAAATCCTGCAAATAATTGAACGTGAAAAACAAAAACAAAGAGCGGAAATTGAAACAGTTATAAAAAAACATATCCTGAAATGGTTTAGAAAAAATATGAAATTTAAGAGAGATGGATTTATTTTAAACCAAGAACCAAGCTCAGAATGGGGGTTGCAAGGTTTTTATGATTTAAAATTTCAGCACAGTTTCTGGAATAATACAGAAAGTTATTTTGCTTTTGAGTGTAAAAATCTTGGCAAAACCAAAAGCATGACGTGTTCAAAATCAATTAGCGAATATGTTTATGTAAAAGAAAAAAGTAGAGAAGACGGTGGAATGTATCGCTATTTTATCGGGAAATATGCTTGTGAAATGAATTTTGGAGGAATGATAGGTTTTATTGTTGGAAAAATAGAAAATCCGATAGTAGCACTTATTGATAAAATTTACTCGGTTTATGATAATAATTTAGTCGGAAAGCTAACAAAAGAGAAAATAATTGAAAAGTCTATATCTGGAAATCATAATACTTTTGATAGTATTCACATAAGGCAAAATATTAAAACAAAAAAAGATGAAGAGTTTTGGTTGCATCATATATTAATGGATTTCACATACTCTGACTGATCTTTGCTTTACAGCGTGAAGATATCACAAAATCAATCCTTAAAACATTTGCATATCTTGTTGAAGCCAGGACGCTAAAAAAACAGCGATACCTCTGGCGGTAGTACAAGCTATAGGCAGTGCTCTGCTGATCGGCGTTGTTTCTGCAAGAGGCTCTATTAATATAATGTTACTGGAGATTAAATATGGATGAAAATAAAAAAAAAATAGCTGCTGCAATATCAGCAGTAACCAGATATATACAACAAGAGGAAGAAATAATATATACGCAGCCATTTCCGGCAGGCGCGCACGCCCCTTCAGTTAAACTCAAGCTGTGGGGCATAAGTGGCAGACAGGCACAAATGCAGATGCGTAACCTTATGCAGATGAAAGCCTTTCATGGATCAAAATTCATGTAGCTGTTCACGGTTGAAAAAACAGAAGGTCGAGGAGAACTATGGGACCCCTCACATAGTTCATTGAAAAAACTGTGAACTGTGAACCGACAACCGTGAACGGTTACTCAACCAATATCAATAGGAGTTCTTTAAATATGAGCGATCATAATCAAGTAAAAATTACAAAAACGGATTTCAGCGGAGAGAGGCCAAAAGCGGAAAATCCTCTTAAGATACAGGATCTGACCTTTCGTGACGGCCAGCAGTCATTATTCGCCACCAGGGGACGAACCGAAGACATGATCCCTATTGCAGAAATGATGGACCAGGTCGGGTTCTGGGCTCTTGAAACCTGGGGCGGGGCAACATTTGATGCCATGCACAGATTTTTAAACGAAGACCCCTGGGAAAGGATAAGAACTTTAAAAAGATATATCAAAAAAACCCGCTTTTCCATGCTTCTTAGAGGACAGAATTTAGTTGGATACAGAAATTATGCAGATGATGTTGCCAAAGCCTTTGTTGAAAGAGCCGCACAGAACGGTATTGATATATTCAGGACATTTGACGCATTAAATGACTACCGGAATTTTGAAACAGTTGTCTCTGTTATCAAAGGGTGCGGAAAACATTTTCAGGGTTGTATTTGTTATTCACTAACAGAAAAAAGAATGGGAGGAGAGGTATATAACCTTGAATATTATGTAAAAAAGGCAAAAGAGCTCGAAGCAATGGGGGCAAATAGTATCTGTATTAAGGATATGGCCGGTTTAATGGCCCCATATGATGCATATACCCTTGTTAAAACCCTTAAGGATACTGTATCTGTGCCTCTCCATCTTCACAGCCATTTTACTTCGGGCATGGCTTCAATGACCCATTTAAAGGCTATTGAAGCTGGTGTAGACATCGTCGGCACTTGCATGTCTCCTTATGGATTCCGCAGCTCACATCCTGCACTCGGGCCTCTTGTATTGACGCTTATGGGAACAAACAGAGATACCGGCTTTGATATCAAATTTTTATCATCCATTAATGAAATTCTTGAAAAGGAAATTCTTCCCAAATACCGATATTTACTGGATGATAGCAAAGTTTCAATTATTGATACAAATGTTCTTGTACATCAAATTCCGGGAGGCATGCTCTCCAATCTGGTAAACCAGTTAAGAGAAATGGATGCTCTCGACAAGCTGGATAAAGTATATGCGGAGCTCCCCAAAGTCAGAGAAGAGCTTGGACAGGTTCCACTTGTTACTCCCATGAGCCAGATTGTTGCCACACAGGCAATTAACAATGTCCTGTTTGATGATGAAAAAGAGCGTTACAAAATGATAACAGCACAAGTAAAAGACTTATGCTATGGTCTTTATGGAAAAACACCTGCACCAATTAACTCCAAAATTCAGAAAAAAGCTTTAAAAGACTATCCAAGGGGAGAAAAGCCTATTACCTGCAGGCCGGCAGAGGTTATAGAACCCGAACTTGATAAAGCCAAAGAAGATGTAAAAGGGTTAGCAGCAGATCTGGAAGATGTTCTTGTTTATGCGCTTTACCCTGTTACCGGAAAAAGATTTCTTAAATGGAAATATGGCAAGGAAGAACCTCCGGAAGCAGTAAGGCCCAGGACATTGGAAGATGTCAAGGCTGAACAGGAACTTATTAAAAAGGCCAGAGCAGGAAAGCTTGTTGAAAAGAAAGAAAAAGCGGCTCCGTCGAAAGGCAATAACTTAAGAAAATTTAATGTATTTGTAGATGATGAATACTTTGAAGTTGGAGTGGAAGAAGTAGGAGGTTCACCAATGGTAAGCTATGTTCAACAGGCACAAAGTCAGATACCGCTTCAACCCCCTGTAGCAGTTGCTCCATCGCCCCAGGTTTTACCCGCAGCTCCACAACCACAGGTTCCTGTCGCACCTGTAGAGCAGCCGGCAGTACCTGCAAAATCTACAACTACAGCATCCAAGAAGGCGCAAAGCGACACCGAAGGGACACCGCTTAAAGCCCCTATGCCGGGCATAATAGTAAGTTACAAAAAGCAGGTGGGCGATTCTGTGAATACTGGAGAGACAGTTGTGATTCTTGAAGCCATGAAAATGGAAAATGCCCTGCCGTCTCCTGCAGACGGAACAATAAAATCCATCAATTTTGCCGCCGGCGATTCAGTTGCCAGAAATGACGTCCTCTGTGTTATTGCCTAAATTGTTCAACTTGGGTATTGGGCTAATGTTTTATGAAAATTCACGAATATCAGGCAAAAGAATTATTCAAAAAATACAAGATTACCATTCCTGATGGAGGTATTGCCCTTACCCCGGATGAAGCCAAAAAAATCGCCTGCAAAACAGGCGACTTCCCAATTGTCATTAAAGGCCAGATTCATGCCGGAGGACGTGGCAAAGGAGGGGGCATAAAGCTTGCAAAAACAATGGAAGAAGTTGAGAGCATAGCGAAAAGAATTTTAGGCATGCTCTTAATCACCCACCAGACAGGCCCTGAAGGAAAGACAGTAAAAAAGGTGCTGGTTGAAAAGAGCCTGAAAATAGAAAAAGAGCTTTATCTGAGCATCATTCCGGACAGAGCAACTGCAAAGATAGTTATAATTGCAAGCAAAGCCGGTGGAATGGATATTGAAGAAGTTGCCGCAAATCAACCTGAAAAAATTGTAAAAATCCATATTGATCCTCTTTTAGGTATCCAGCCATTTCACTGCCGTCAGGCCACCTTTGGCCTGAAGCTCTCGCCCTCTTTGACCAGGCAGTTTACTTTGACATTAATAAATCTTTACAGGCTTTTTGTTGATTATGACTGCACGCTTGTGGAGATAAATCCCCTTGCAATAACAGCAGATGAAAATATCGTAGCAATAGATGCAAAAATCATTTTTGATGATAATGCTTTGTTTCGCCACAAGGACATACTCGAATACAGAGATCTTGATGAAGAAGACCCCTTTGAAGTTGAGGCATCCAAGTTCGATCTCAATTACATTAAACTGAACGGAAATGTCGGGAATATGGTAAATGGCGCCGGGCTGGCAATGGCAACCATGGATTTAATTAAGCTTTATGGCGCTGAACCTGCAAATTTTCTGGATGTCGGCGGTGGAGCCAATGCAGAAATGGTGGAAAACGGATTTCGGATTATACTTGGCGATAAAAATGTTAAAGCAATTCTAATAAACATTTTTGGCGGAATCCTTCGCTGTGATCTACTGGCAAAAGGGGTAGTACAGGGTGCTGACAAGGCGAGGATAAAAATCCCTGTGGTAGTTCGCATGGAAGGAACAAATGTTGAAGAAGGCCGCAGGATCCTTTCTGAATCAGGCCTGAATTTTACCATTGCAGCGGACTTAAAGGAAGCAGTTCAGGCGGTTACACAGCTTGTCAAATCATGAGTATTTTTGTTGATAATAATACACGATTGCTGGTCCAGGGAATAACAGGTAAAGAAGGCCGGTTTCATACTCAAAAATGCATTGCCTATGGTACAAATGTAGTGGCCGGGGTAACTCCCGGCAAGGGCGGTCGGAAAGTAGATGATGTGCCTGTATTTAATACTGTTAAAGAGGCCATGAAAAAGACAGGTGCAAACTGCAGCATGATTTTTGTGCCGCCGGCTTTTGCCGCAGACGCTATTCTGGAAGCAGTAGAGGCTGAAATCGAGTTAATTGTTGCCATAACAGAAGGTATTCCGGTTATGGATATGATTAAAGTCAAAAATTATATGAAAAACACAAAATCCCGCCTCATCGGTCCCAACTGTCCCGGAATCATTACACCCGGCCAGTGCAAAATCGGCATCATGCCCGGCCACATACACAAACAAGGCGGTCCCATAGGTGTTGTATCCCGATCCGGAACCCTGACTTATGAAGTGGTAAATCAGTTGAGCCTGCATGAAATCGGTCAAACCACCTGTATAGGAATTGGCGGCGACCCTATAAATGGAACAAACTTTATAGACTGCCTTGATGCCTTTGAAAAGGATCCCGACACCGAGGGAATCGTTATGGTCGGGGAAATAGGCGGCAGCGCAGAAGAAGAAGCATCTGAATTTATCAAAAAGCATGTGACAAAAAAGGTTGTCGGATTTATTGCCGGTTTAACTGCGCCACCAGGAAGACGCATGGGACATGCAGGCGCAATCATCAGTGGCAGCAGCGGTACGGCTCAAGCAAAGATTACAGCAATGAAAGAAAGCGGTATTTATGTCTGCGAAGATCTTGGTTCGTTTGGAGAAATGTGCGCTGAAGTATTTCAACCTGTGCGGTTAGCCATTAGCGGTTAGCCGTTAGCATTGAAAAGGGATGGAAATGAGAGATTTTAGAGAACTTAAAGTATGGGAGAAAG
>DAOUSD010000051.1 GCA_030627405.1 Deltaproteobacteria bacterium | reverse complement strand
CATTGTCGTAAAATATCCGCTTTCGTTCAATCCCTCGACATATAATATGATACAATGCTCCTGGCGCGTCAATTCTTGCTTTTCTGGGCATAAATAATCACATACCACACTTTAATATGTTATGCAACGCATATTTTCATGGGCGTCCCCCTGTCTTTGTATGATTGCGGCCACAACAATTGTCCTACAAACTGGAAGGTATTCTGGCGGGATATTGAATTGTTTCTAAAGGGCGCCGGAATTATTGTATAGATTTCCAGATAAATAATTTCACTGCGTTACCTGTCTGCGTGCGGGCACGCACAGGCAGGTCAGTCAAAATCCTCGACGACATAATAAAGACATAGCCCATGCAAGACGAAATTTGCATAAGTATTTATCAACGCTCATTTGAAAACAAGAAAGGAGGTAGTATAAAAACGCCAAGTCAAGACTTTGAGTGAGCCCTTAGCATGTAGGCTAAAAAATTTAGAATATGCAAAGCTATATTGTTCAGAACAGGTAAAGGCAGATTTAGCGCTTACATTATCGAAGGCACGCCATAAATTAAATATGACCCAAAAACAATTTGCTGATACACTCAAATTGAGTCAGCCATATATTGCTAAAATAGAGAATGGTGCCGCCAATCCAACCATTGGTGCTGTCGGGGCCATGCTATCCGTACTTGGTTTAAGCCTTATTACACATACTGAATAATGTTTTGGTTTTGCACGAGATGTACATGAATTTTTCACAATTCAGCATTCTCCTTTATTGTTTTCGGAATAATAATTTCGTTGACCTTAGCTCTCGTAAAAGTTAAAAATAAAAAATTATTGAGGCGAAAACTTACCCTATATGATCATTTGTTCATGTACTGATATAATACTAAAATCAAAATTTTTATCAAGCAAAAAAGTCGTCTAATCCACAAATAGATTATTTTATACGACCAAATAGCCGTATAAAACAATTTCGTAGGTAGATTAGCCGTATTATAAGACGACTATTCGGCAGTCTACTATATGTTCGGCGGCAAGCCGAGACCTGATGATGGAAGATGCCTTAACGTACTGGGATTCCGAAGCACCAACCATGGATGCGCGAGTAGAAGAAATTGAGCATTTTGATGCTCGAGGTATGTGCTGCGTCTATGGTCGAGGTGATCACTTCGGTCGCCACCGCTCTTTCAATATGGATATCTGGAAGACCCGTGATGGACGTCTGCTGATGAGATGCTGGTCACGGTGCGAGGACATTGACTGGCGCTCATTTGAGATCAAAGGAGTGGACCCGGGCGAAATCCCAGAGAAGGACAAGAATACGGGCTTTCGAGAATCATGGGTTCCGAAAGCTGCACGTAAGGCATACAATCAGTGGATCCAAGAAGAATTCTGAACAAGGCAGAAGGCCAACAATGTCGTTGCAAGCCCGCCTGTTCACTTAATGAAGGAAAACACAATGACAACACTTTGGAAGATTGCTTGCCAGGAAGACAAGTATCCCGGAATGTGGCGACGATGGTTCAAAAACCAATGCGTCGCTGTCGGATGGCCGAAAGAACGAGGTTATAAACTAAATGGAAAAAGTGAGGGAAACAGCAAAGGTTGGAGTGCTGCACGTAATGCCATCAAGGAAATGGCCATTGGAGACCTTGTCCTTGTCACTTTGAGAGGTCACAGGATTGGAAAAATAGGAGAGATTGTTGGGAAAAGAATTGAAGATAACGAATGGGATCCTCTTGTTCCTCCAGGACATCAGATACTTCATGGAGATAAGGGCAGACGAATCTTGGTTCGATGGGAGTTGACAACAGGCCCTGAAGATCCTGACATGGTCATCCAAATTCCACCTGAATTTACGTTTACGATTGGGGAGCTGCGTCCAACGATAAGCAAAATACGTTCCCGAACAGTAGCTCAAGTGCGCAAGTTAATGAATGACCCACGCAATTGGGTTGGCCTACTGAGTAAGTTCGGGCATGAAAAAGCATTGTCTGATTACATAGCTACTTATCCCAATCATTTGGAAGATGGACTTTTGCCCCACCCAAATATGAAGATCAGGGAAATGGTATTCGAAGACAAGTCACGCCTTGATGTTCTATTATTAGATCGCCGTGGAATACCTGTTATCGTTGAATGCAAGCAACATGCGGCATCAATTAAACACATTACTCAGCTTCGCCAATATGTCTTAAGGCTAGAAAAACAAATAGAACAAAAAGCAAGAGGAATTCTGGTACACTCCGGAGCCCAGAAACTTGCTACAGACATAATCCGAGCGGCAAAGAAACGACCGAAAATCGAAATTGTTTGTTATAGGTTGAGAGTCGAATTTACACGATCAACGACATAGGGCAGCGAACCAGGCGCTTGAGATGGTCTGGGCAAAGCCGTGCCGTTTTTTGAAAGGCAGTATTTGACCGATAGTTTTTACCCTTATCATATTTTTTCGGTTATCGTTGCCCAGCCTCTCAGCTTTATGTTTCAGGATACAATGAATGGAAACTGAAGAAATCAGACAGCACTATATGCCAGATAAAATTCGGCTGCTTCTAATAGGAGAATCGCCTCCTGCTAAAGGCAAGTTCTTTTATGTGAAAAGCGCAATGACCACCTATACTTCAAATGCTTTTGAAAAATCCTTTGGGGTAACATTTCACAACAATGAGGGGTTTTTAGACTATTTCATGAGGTGTGGCTGTTTTCTGGATGATTTGTCCCACAGTCCGGTTGATGATTTACCAAGAAATGAAAGGGAAAAAGCATTAAGAAGGTGTATCGAGCCCCTTTCTGAAAGAATCAGACAAGTCGATCCTTCTGTTATTGTTATTGTTATTGTTATTGTACTAAAGAAAATCGAAAGATTTGTACGGGAAGCGATACTAAAATCAGGATGTAATCCTGAAATCTATGTTTTGCCTTTTCCAGGCAATTGTCATCAAAAAAAATATATTGAGCAGCTCTCGGGTATTATATCTAAATTTTTACCAACAAAAACATAACAATTTTATAGCCCAAAATTTATAGGTTTCAAATAGATATGCTCAATAGAATTATTAAAGGTTGGTGTTATAGCATGGTAAGATATCTGTACTATTCGATTTGATGCCATATGTTACTTCAGGCTTGAAATTACGTATTCTATCTTCCTGTTTTTCTTTCATTCTCTTTCTGATTTTTCCATCCTTTGTATTAATCTAATACCAATATATTAGTTATCATCCTCTATACACAAGAACATTTTCATACTTTCTACCTATTGCTTACATGGTATTAATAAAATAACTAGGCTGAAAGAATATTTTGAGTTTTATAACCTTGAACGACCACATCAGACGTTTTCAGAAAAAACACCTGCTGAAGTGTATTGGGGAGAGGAAGTTGCCCAAATGGCAGCATGAATAATTCGGTTAAAAAACAAAAAAGAAGCGCACCTTAATCTATGGAAAAATTGGAAAAAATTGTCCTTGACTCGGGGTCCACTTCACAAATTACAAAAGGAGGTTGAGCAGTGAAAACTAAATTTTTTCTCATTTGTCTGATCGCTACATTGATTCTTCCATTAAACGCGATAGCAAAAAAAGGACCTATTACTTGGGACCCGAAAATAATCGAACAAACTATTGGGCTTGGGGATTCGGAAGATTTAACAATTACTTTTCGCAATAGTAAAAGCCTTGGAGACGCTGAACTGTGGATTGTGCCGGAGTTACAGCCATTCCTGAGTTTAGATCAAACTTCGTTTGATGTTCAAGACGATGATTATACGGTCCAGTTGCATATTAATATACCATTAGGTACCCAGAGTGGACTTTATGATGGAACGATCCATGTCCAAGTTGGTTCAAAAACTTATCCTGAAACATTTAAGGTTAAACTTAATGTTGTAGATGCTATGGAAACCATTGGCCCTGAAGGTGGAGTGATTGAGGTTACTGATCCTGAGAGTCCGATATTTGGAACGAAATTGACCTTTCCAGGTGGATGCTTAGATCATGACACCATGTTCACAGTCACTTATGATGCTTTGCTCGACAGTGATGATTTATTGGCAAGACCTGTAATTGTGGACCACCCTGACATTCAGCTTAACAAGGACGTAATTCTCACCCTACCGTTACGAGAAGTGCCTACTGAAGAAACCTCGCTAATCCTTGTAATGTTCGATGACGAACTGAACACTTTTGCTCCTACCGAAGTGGTGGTCGTGGCAGCCGCAGGTGATACTCTAGTACACTGTCCGCTATCTCACCTCAGCATCTTCAGCCTGGCAGATTATTTTACGCTTTTAGCCACGATGACCAGTATTTGTGATAAGATTGGCGTCTCTCATGTAGCGTGTTTCCCAATAACAGATCCCCCCTTTTACAAATGCCAAACATTAACGGTCTCGGATTTCCCGGATTCCCCGGATCCGGAGTCGAATTGCATGGGGCGGTGTGGTCTTGGTTGCCCTGGTGATGGATTCCCTGATTGTGGAGACGAATTTCGATACACACGAGCTTGTTTTTGGCACGATGCATGTCAACGATACCATCTAAGTATCGGAGATCCTGTAGGAGCATTATTATGCCAGACCATAGATCCAGTTGCTTTAAATGATTGTTTTAATGCCCCTATTTGTCCAAATGCCATAGAGGTTTGTGGTGATAATATCGATAATAACGGCAATGGTGAAATTGACGAGGAGGGGTGTACTGATTTTCAAAAAAGAATATGGGAAGAAAATTTTGAAAGCTACGCATTAAATACTTGGCCATCTCCTTGGCATCCTGACGCAAATGCCATCTCTAATCCTTCAAATAACAAAATCGTTATAGATCCGCAAAATTCCTCAAATAAGGTTTTAAAAATGTATGGAAGCTTAGGGGGGTGTTGGGGTGCTCTCACTTATTATCCAATAGCTTTTCCAGAAGATTTCTACGTAGCACTCAGAGTTTATAACGGTTCAGAATCATTAAGCGGCTGCCATCAAGCCCGAGGTGGATTTGGTATGAGGCAAGGAACTTCTTGGACTAATCCCTCGTATGGATTTATGCTCTTTCATGAGGATACAACTGTCGGCCATGCCTGGTCTGATATATTGTCAAATTACCAACAAAACCAATGGCATGACGTTAAAGTACATTATGAACGCTCAGGCGATCAAGTAACTCTAAATTACTGGTTAGATGGGAACTATCTTGGACAGACAACAGAATCAGTCGATTTAGTTAATCACCTTACCTTGGATCACTTTGAGTTAGTTATTCAGGAAGGTACAGTATATTTTGATGATATTAAAATATACACAGACTAATTTAATCATAGGTAAACCCCCGGCTATGCCGGGGGACTATCAAAAGAAAAGGGGTCAAGTCTGCCTTTGACCCTTATTAATTTGAGCAAGGGTCAACCATAGACTTGACCCCATTTTTTTCCTGACCCCATTTTTTTCCGTCCAACGATAATACATAGTTTTTCAGTAATTGATCTGTTATGGTAGCCGACAATTCCATTTGATCCATAAACAGGGATAGTGCCATCTTCTCTTTCTTGAGCAGATAAAGATTCCCCATAAAGGAAATTGCAAACCCATTTAAGTCGTAATGCACTCCAATGCTCCGGCACATCCCCAATCCACTCAACCCCGGAATCCTTATATTTCGGACATGGCTTCATTGTTTATGCTCTGGCCTCCAGCCGTTTCCGTGCCAATTCAACCGCTTTGTGAAGCTTCTGCTCCAGCAGTTCACGTTCCGGCAGTTCGGTCATGTATTCTGCCACTTTGATGCCGCTATTATCTAATTGCAACAGCTCTATTTGCTCGCTGGTTTTTCCTGCGCAGAGGATTAATCCCAGAGGCGTTTCTTCTCCGCGTTCTTTTTCGTATTTTTCCAGCCAGCGCAGATAGAGCTCCATCTGGCCTTTGTGAGCTGCCTTGAACTTGCCAAGTTTTAATTCAATGGCAATAAGCCGTTTGAGTTTGCGGTGGAAAAAGAGCAGATCAAGATAATAATCCTCATTATCAACCGTGATCCTCTTCTGGCGGGCAACAAATGAAAACCCGATTCCAAGCTCCAGGATAAAGCTTTCCATTTCTCGCAAAATAGCTGTCTCAAGATCTTTTTCGCTATAAGTATCTTTCAAGCCCAAAAAGTCGAGAAAATAAGGATCTCTGAAAACCAGGTCCGGTGTTAACCTATCCTCCTCCCGCAAAGCGGCAAGATCTTTCTCGATTAGTTTTTCAGGCTTCTTTGATATGGCGGTGCGCTCGTAAAGCATCCCATCAATTTTTTTCCGCAAAGTGCGGACACTCCAACGTTCTATCCGACACATTTCAGCGTAGAAATCGCGTTGGAGGCCATCTTTGAGAGGAATTATTTCAACAAAATGACTCCAGCTCAATTCTCTCAACAGTGTTGAGAGAATCTTCCCTTCAGGGAAAACTTCAGCAAAGCGAACCATCCTTGATAGATTCCTGGCACCAAATCCATTGCCAAATTCCGGAACCAATTTTGCCGACAGTGTCGGCAAAATTTCTTCACCATATTCCGCCCGCTTTTCGTTCAAAATATCCTGGCGAATACGGATGCCGATCTGCCAGTAAAGAATGGTCAATCTGGTATTAACGGTAACGGCAACATTATGTCGAGCAGTTTCAATAAGACTGCGAATATCACCAATAAGATTGCCGAAAATGGGTTTATTGTTTGTTTTTACAGCCTGTTTTGCCGTTTCCTTTTTCATATTTCTACAACCTCATTCATCAAACCCTGAGTTTGCATTTCAAGTTCAAGAATATCCGCCCGGATTTCTTCAAGACTCCTTAACGGTTTGTATTTGTAAAAATATTTCGTAATATTGATCTCATAGCCCTTTACTGTTTTGCTCTCATCAATCCAGGCGTCCGGCACATGGGGCAGGATCTCCCGCTCGAAATATTCCCCGATATCTTCCTTCAAAGGCACATTTTCGTTATCCCGCAGCGACGTATCCGGCTCCGGATTACCTTTTTTATCTAAGCAAATGTCTGCTGTTTCATCCTGTTCAGACAGGACTTTTAAAATCGTTTTTTGTATCGGTGCGGGTAAAGCCAATCCATATTTTTTGCAATGCTCTTTAAGGATTTGTTCAAATTTCTCTCTGTTCTTATAAATTACAGAGCCACCCATGCTTTTAAGCATTGCAAGTATATCTTGTTGCAGTTTCTCTCCCTCTTCCTTTTGCTTCAAGCCTGCTTTGCCTTTCTTTTTTGGTTTTGAAAGGTTTTGAAAGGTCTTTTCATTTTCAAGCAGAGCTATTCTTTCTTTTGAAGTCTGGAAGTTGAGCCTCAAAGGTCGTTCAACTGTAATCCGGTTATAGCCGAAATCTTCATTGTCAAATATCCTGCAAAATTCACCCTCGATGAAATCTCCATAAATTCCGATTATCTCGTCGATCTGTTTGTCGCTGATCTCATTTCTTTTGTTGCCCAGGCTCCGGCTCATCTTTTCAAAAAATGAAACAGCATTGACTGCCTGGATTTTTCCTTTACGTTCAACCGGTTTCCGGTTTGTTAAAATCCAGATATAAGTAAATATGCCGGTGTTGTAAAAAAGCTGGTCCGGCATGGCGATGATGGCTTCCAGCATGTCATTTTCAATGATCCATTTTCGGATTTCACTTTCTCCGCCGCCGGCGCCGCCGGAAAAAAGAGGCGAACCATTAAAGACGATGCCGAGCCGGGTACCGTTGTTGGACGGTTTCATCTTGAAGATCATATGCTGCAAAAACAAAAAAGAACCATCACTGATGCGGGGAAGTCCGGCCCCGAACCGCCCTCCAAAGCCTTTTGTTTCATGCTCTTTTTTGATATGGGTCTGAACCTTTTTCCACTCAACTCCAAAAGGAGGGTTGGAAAGCATATAATCAAATTTTTCCGATTCCAGACCGTCTATGGTAAAGGAATTACCGAATTTAATGTTGGCTGTATTCTCCCCCTTGATAAGCATATCGGATTTGCAGATGGCATATGATTCAGGATTTACCTCCTGTCCGAAAACCTCCAGCCTGGCACGGGGGTTAAGCTCCCTCAAATAATTTTCCGACACAGACAGCATCCCTCCTGTTCCGCAGGCCGGATCATAAATTGTTTTTACAATCCCTTTTTTGGTCAGGATTTCTTTGTCATTTAAAAACAGGATGTTAACCATTAACCTGATCACTTCGCGAGGGGTAAAATGCTCCCCGGCAGTTTCATTCGACAATTCAGAGAATTTCCTGATAAGCTCCTCAAAGATGTACCCCAT
>DAOUSD010000023.1 GCA_030627405.1 Deltaproteobacteria bacterium | reverse complement strand
GTGATTCTATAGACCTGTAGTGTAAGACGATGGGCTTTCTCCCATACTTTAAAGTTCTCTAAAATCTCTCATTTCCATCCCTTTTCAATGCTAACGGCTAAACGCTAATGGCTAACCGCACAGATTGCAATTGTTACAATCGTGTTAAAAGTGTCGCTTTCCTATACTTATCCGGCTTTAAGACTTGAAAACCTGCCTGTTGTCGTATATGCAAAGAAAGCATGCATAGTTTGTCCATCGCCCGTTCGGTGAAGACAGACCGCAAGACAAAACTTTTTATCTGGAGGCACAATCTTTTTATGGCTGATATTCAATTTAAGAGGAAGCACCCATACTCGCGTGACGAAGCAAAGAGACGTATAAAGCCGTCCATTGACAAGACGGCAAAGTCCTTTGGTCTCAGGTTTCAATGGAATGGGGATGTCTGCAACTTCGAAGGACAGGCAAAAGGTCATATCGTTGTAAAGGACGACACTGTTGAAATGGCGGCAAATTTGGGATTTGCAGCCAGACTGCTTAAATCAACGATAGAAAGGACGATAAGAGAAGAAATAGATCACACCCTTGCCTAAGGAATATAGGCCAGCCCATTGTCTATTTTTTCCTTTATCCTCCGGCTTACAAGGATAGAAAGAAAAGTCCTTATTTGTGCATGCTCTTGTAATTCCCTCAACTCACTTTCGTAAAAGGGTCTTATGGAGTCCTCATCAATTCCTAAATCATTCGCCAGCATATCAATTGCTGACGAGTGTTGTCGCTTTTCTGCTTCAGTGCGATACAATATTGTGACCACAATCATACCTCCCCAAAAAGGTAATCTATTAAAGTGGTTTTACCTGAGGAACACTCTCTTTCAGGATCATAACCTTATCTGTAACCTCCCAGGGAAGCCCGATGTCCATGCGTCCAACATGACCATAGGCCGCGAGCTTTCTGTAGAAGCCTCCTTTTACAATAGCCGGCAGATGCCTGAGTTTGAATTGTCTCATTATCCCGGCCGGGCGGAAGTCAAAATGTTGCTTTAACAGAGCGATAATTTTGGCTTCGGCCACCTTGCCTGTGCCAAATGTCTCAACCTGGATGCTGACAGGGTGTGACAGACCTATCGAATAGCTGATCTGGACCTCGCACTCTTCTGCAAGCCCTGCCGCAACCACATTTTTGGCCGCATACCGGGCGGCATAAGCCCCGATCCTGTCAATGCGTCTGGGGTCTTTGCCGCTGAGGGCAGCGCCACTGTGTCTGGCATACTCCCCATAGGTATCTATGGCATTTTTGCGCCCGGTGAGCCCCGAATGCATGGACGGTCCGCAACCAATATCCGGGCCATCGGTCTGTATGAATATTCTTGTATTGCTGTCAGGCCTGATTTTTTCTCCGTCAAATGAGGGATCAATGACCGTTTCTCTTATATCATCTTCCAGCAACTTGGAATCGGGGACACTTCCTGTCAAAGGGTTTTTTTGGCAAACCTGTATGGTGATGCTGTGGATCCTGTGCGGCCTGCCCTTCTTATACTCGACTCCCACCTGTGTCTTTCCGTCAGGGGCAAGATAGGAAAGCAACTTTCTCAACCGCACAGATGTAAGCCGTCTTGCAAGCTTATGTGCAAGCCATATGGGAAGGGGCATAAGCGCCGGGGTCTGGTTACAGGCAAAGCCGAAAGCATTGACCTGATTCCTTTTCACGGCGATGCGGTCGATCTCCTTTTCCGTAAGCCGGGTTTCGTCAAAACGCAGGTCCTTTGCCAGGGGCAGTTCTTTGATGCTCGTGAGCGCTGTGCAGGTCCTGCCGCTGAAGAACTCATCGTCGTAACCGACCTGATTGATAATATTCTTTGCCACATTGGCGACATCTATCAAGGCTGTGGATGAGAAAACCAGGGCAATAAAAACTATGGACTGGGAGACCGCACATTCCGCGATGATTGAAGAACAGGGATCCTGCTGCAAGAAACGGTCAACTATGGCATCGCTTATCTGGTCGCAGAGCTTATCCGGATGCCCCTCTGTTACCGACTCCGATGTGAAGATAAAGTCTTTTTTCATATCTTTTCCTTCCGAACCTTTTTTGTCATCTCATTTACGAAAAAGGGGACCACAGAGGTGCTTCCCACCACGAGAGAATCGATTAATCCGATCGGACCAATCCCAAGAAGAGATCTGAGCCCGGGGATAACGAACGTCATGGCCTGAAGAGCAAACGAACCTCCCAGGGCAGCATTCAAGTACTTGTTGGGCGGCATGGGCTCGGAATCAAAGATGGTGTGCTTATCCGAACGGCAACTCAGGGCGTGAATGAGCTGGCCTAATGTAAGACTCAAAAAGGCCAGACTGCTCGCCCTTAACCCAGTGCCGTATCTCGCTACCCCATAGCCGTAAGAGACCATGGTGCCTAAACTTATAACCCCGGCCTCACCGGTTATCCTTTTCAGGTCGGACCGTCTCACTATGGGTTCATCCGGATCCCTGGGGGGGCAATCCAGCACGTCATCTTCGGGCTTCTCAAGCGACAGGGCGAGCCCGGGGAAGATGTCGCTGATCAGGTTGATCCAGAGGAGCTGCATCGCGGTCAGGGGCTGGCCCATCCCTCCGATGTTAGCGGCAAATACGACCATTATCTCACTCAGATTTGTGGACAAGAGGAAGTGAAGCGCCTTTCGAACGTTCGCATATATGGTTCTGCCCTGGCTCACAGCCACGATCATAGTCTCGATATTATCATTTTCAAGGACTACGTCGGCGACCTCCCTTGCCACATCGGTCCCTGTTTTCCCCATGGCTACACCGATATCCGCTGCCTTCAGTGCCGGGCTGTCATTTATTCCGTCACCGGTCATGGCCACAATCTTGGATGCCCCCTGCAAACCCTGCACAATTTGCAGCTTGTGTCCGGGGCTTACCCTGGCAAATACATGGGCCTGTTGACAGAGAGCATGCATGGCCTCTGGGTCTAAACCGGCGAATGTGGTGGAGTCGAGGATCCTCAGTTGTTCCTCTCCGCTGAGATTTATCTCTTTTCCTATGGCATAGGCGGTCGGTCCCTGATCTCCGGTTATCATCACCGTTTTGATTCCGGCCTTATGAAACTGGGCCGTGAGTTCCTTGACGCCTTCTCTTATGGGATCAGCCATACCGACAAGCCCGAGCCATATCAGGCCATTTGCCAGAACTTCCTCGTCATCGACCACATTGTCGTCACAGTTGACCAGGGCATATGCCACTCCAAGCAGCCTCAATGCCCTGCCGGCCATACGCTCATTCTCTGTCTGTATTACAAGGCTATGCTCATCTGTAAAAGGAACCGTCTCCCCCTGCCTCATCTGCCGGGCACAAAGGGCCAGTATCTCACTCGGGCTGCCCTTGACCGCAACAAGCATCTTGCCGTGGGCGGTCTTATGAAGACTCATCATCATATTCCGTCTCTCGGAACGGTGGATCATCTTTACCAGGGGAAAGTCCTCTTTGAGATTCAGAACATCAAGACCGGAGCCCATGGCCATATACACCAGGGCATTCTCCGTGGGAGAGCCGTTTACCACATAACCTTTGCTGTTTTTGATCACCTCGCTCTCATTGCAGAGGGTTGAGCAGACCATAAGACCGGCGGTTTCCTGCAGAAAGACGGAATCAACGCGTCCTGAGAAAAGCGGAAGCTTTTGATCTGAAACCTTGATCAGCTTTTCTCCCACGTATAGCTCTATAACCGACATCCTGTTCATGGTGATTGTGCCGGTCTTGTCAAGACAGATGACCTGTACGGAACCAAGTGTCTCCACCGCATCAAGACGTCTGATGAGGACATTGTGTCCGCGCATCTCGCGAATACCAAGGGCAAGGGTCGTGGTTGCCACTGTGGGAAGCCCTTCGGGAATGGCCGCCACTGCGAGGGAAATGGCCATTTTGAACATCAGAAGGAACCCGTAACCGCGGAAAAAGCCGACTGCAAACACAATGCCGCATAATGCAGATGAAGCGATTACCAACTGGGTACCTATCTGATCAAGCTGTATCTCCATCGGGGTTTTAGGGGCTTCGGCCTCTCCAACAAGGGCCTGTATCTTGCCCATCTCTGTAAATCTCGCTGTGGCCACGACCACAGCGAGTCCCTGACCTCCGGTTATCAGGGTTCCCATGTAGCATATATTCGACCTGTCACTGAGCGGGACATTCTCCTCAGAAAGGACCCAGGACTTTTTCTCAGCAGGAACGCTTTCGCCGGTAAGCGCGGATTCATCAATGCTCAGACGCTTTGCCTCAACAAGCCGTGCATCAGCAGCGATATATTGCCCCGGGCGCAACACGAGCACATCCCCGGGGACAATCTCAGCAGCGTCGATTTCTCTTGCCTTTTTGTCCCGTCTTACCAGGGCTCTGGGACGCACGAGACTCTTTAGGGAATGTATGGTCTTTTCAGACTGACTATCGGTCACATAGCCTATGACGGCATTTATGCCGACAACACCCATAATGGCTATGGCATCCACCACTCCTCCGGTCAGTACGGAGATGCCGGCCGCTGCGGTAAGCAGAGCGACCGGCACAGATTTTACCTGATCTATGAGTATTGCAAGACTTGTTCGTGACACAGCCTCAGGAAGCACATTTGGGCCATACTTTTTGAGACGTTCTTTGGCCTCCCTGTCGGATAAACCGGCGACACTTGAAGTATCCAGGGACTCAAGCACGACATCCGCATCTTGTGTGTGCCACTGCTCAACCAACTGATCCTCTGAGCGGACTACAAGCCGTCTGAGCTTCCTCTTGCTCATGGCAGGCTGTTTTCCCCTGCCATTCTCTTCGCCCTTCGGCACAGAGCTTGCTATGTCTTCCCGTGCTACTTCCGAAATTATCCTTTGAATAAGTCCGGCGATGTCGAAAGGGGATCTGTTGGAATTATAGATAATGAGGAGGTTTCCCGTCAGTATGCTGGCAGTTACCCGGGTTATGCCCTCCTCGCTTCTGAGTTGAGACTCGAGCTGCGTTTTCAAGGAGTAAGAACGGTAGAGACCCTTTACTCTATACCTCGATCTTCCCTTTAAGGATGTATGAATCGGGTCGATCACAAGCCCTCCATCCCCTTTCAATCTCTACGCCTTTTCCTTTTTAGGTGGCGACTTAGGTTTGGCTGAAGACTTCTCTTCTGAGGGCTCAGAGCCCTTCACAGGGGTGGGCTGAACACTCTCTATACGTGAAGGCTTTGGCAGCACCACATTCAGCACCTCTTTGGCGCCTCCTACAGCGCCTAACAGCACGTCGGTGACCGCCCTTGCCGCGGTTTTTCCCACGGTTCCTGCTGCATTAACGGCCTCTACCACAACGGTTGTTGTCACCTTCTCAAGGTTGCCGCCGATCTCTTTTGTAGCCTCAATTACGCCATCGACTGTCCTTCTTGCCACCGTGGCTACATCAGCTCCTACTTCGGCTGACCCTTTAACAGCCGTACTCACGATGTCGCCTGCAACCTTTACGATATCACCTCCGACGTCGCTGACTCCCAGGATGATCCCTTTGGCCACGCTCTTTGTGCCCATAATAAGACCTGTGCCCACTTCTTCTGTGGCTTGTATAGCACCCTTTACTACATCGGTGGTCACATCGAAGCCCTCCTTGGCTATATCACCTGTAGCCCGCAGGGTCTGAGATACGGTATTTCTGGCAAGAGTTACGATTTCCGCCTCAATTTCGTTAATGCCCTTAAGACTGTTGACTATACCTTCTTTCATGGTAGTTCCTGCCTTTTGCAATTCCGGTCCGGTTGTTTCTTTTTCTTCGGTCATTTTCTTTGCTCCTTATCTTTATTATGATTATATGATTAATCGCTCAATTTAGTTAATCTGAAGACTTAAAAACCATGTTGACTGCATACCAAAGCGATGTGTACCAGGCAGGAGCGAAAAAATTCCCCCTTGCTATCTGGTAAATACTTATTGAGAGCAGAGACACAAAAACTGCACCGGGCAGGTCCAGTTCACCGCCGGTGAATCTTGTTGCACGTCTGTTCAAATCCTCGAAACCACTCTTTATCCTCTTTGTGAGTACCATCTGTTCAGGCCGCCGGCTATCTACCTTGAATAGCCGGTTTTCCTCTGCAAACTTCGAAATATTCTTTATATCTGCATCATGGAGAAGCAGCATACCGGCAGTTACCGCGTTTGCCTCAACCTTTTGAACCTTGTCAAAATCGGAGAACTTTTGCTCCAGGGATTTGAAGTAACTGGTGTTGCCCTTTTTCGAAGGTATTTTGATTCTCAGTCTTCCGGAAATGATGTGGGTAATCCTGGCTTCAGGAAGTTTGACCACCTGATTTTACCTCCTCTGTCTGATCAATAGTCACAGTCTCTACTTCCTCCTCCATTTCAGCCTCGGCCTCAGTTTTGGCCTCTGCCCACAGATCCTCGGTCACTTCTCCTACTTCAGCTAATAGTTCCTTACCTTTGCTAAACAGGAGGAGACCGCTCTTCATGGCAGCCTTGGCCAGAGGCTTTGCAACTCCGGCCAAAACAGGAAGAACTACAGGTGCAAGCACGGCTGCGCCTATCCCTATGACAAGGCCGGTCAAAACCGTCCCCTTTACTGCATTATCTAAAAATCCCATTTTGTACCTCTCCTTTACTGTACTGCATTTATCCGGACTTAGGGCTCGCGCGAAAACGCGAACTTATTTTTGAGCGAACCCTTAGCACTGCCACCTCAGGCGGAGTCGGAGTCGAATGGCCGAATGGTTTTGTTTATATCATGACCCTTACAAGTGCCAGCCCCGCATTTTCAATGGCCTTTTCTACAAGGGCTCCGAACAGGAACTTTCCGATCACTTGCCCTGCTTTTGAAGCCGATTTATGAATGTACCGGTCGTGGGAGACGACCTTTGCACTGTCAAAAAGCCCCTCATTTTCAAGAGTGCTCAAAATGACATCAGAGCTAATGGTTTCCCGGCAATAATGGACTACAACGCTGCCAGTGATAGTGTTAACATCGGCTGAATCTACACCTCTTAACTGCTTTACGAGCCCTTCAACGTGTTTTGCCGATGCCCTGTTTCCCTTTACCAGCGGTGTCCTCAACCTCAACCTGCCTGGGACGTTATGTATGTAATAGTCCATATTTATCCTCACTTGTTAAGAGTTTTGGTATCTCCTATTATCCGTCATTACACACACACAAACAATTGAATTTAACATCTTATCGCACGCCAATGTTAGAGTTTTGTTAAAGCAGCATTAAATTTCTGTCAGATTCAAAAATTGTAGGGGTGTCTCCAAGTTAAACCTTTCAAGGATAAAGATCGTTTCCTCATTCAATGCGCCGGCACGGCAAGGAACATACAGCCGGCTTTTATCCAGGTGGTTCTTACAGCGGAACAGACCGCATCTCTATCCGAGCACTGTGCCCAATGACCAGTACACATCTCTTTTTCATAATCCGCAATCCTTCAAACAATTAAGTGGTTTAATCTCTCTCTTGAAATTCCTTCATTTTCATTCGTACTGATATGTCTTAATAAATCAATCAACAGCTTAGTCTCAGGAGTTAGATGCTCAATGCTCCTGAACCGAAAGATGATCAAAGCCACCACGAAAAGAAGCGCAAGAATTATAAAAAGTATCTCTTTCAATATCTCACCATTTTTGAAAAGATAATGCGCTTCTGTTAAGTTTTGATGACACCAAAGTTAATTTTTTGTTAAAGATGTGTCGCAGGAAATAAATGTGATGTGAGAACTATTAAAGAAAGTCAGCAAGAATTCTACCGATCCTGGAGATAAAATCTTTTTTGCGGGACATGATTTTTGGAACAAATCACTTATCATCAGTACTGATACATCTTAACAGATCAATCAACAGTTCAGCATTAGGGTTTCGGTCTTTGATGAATTTGAACCAAAAGATGATTAAGCCTACTAAAAAAGGTCCAAAAATTATAAGGACTATCTCTTTCAATTTAGCACAAAGCCTCACTTTGTGTCTTAGCATCTTATGTCCACCCGTTCCAGCACCTCAGGCACTCCTTTGGTCGTGGTCTCCAGTGTGGACACATTCGGAATATATGGCTGGCCGCCTACTTGCCGGACGATCCTCAAAAGTCTCAACTTCCTTGAAAACAATCTGAATCTCACAATCAGGGAACAGAGCTTTGAGCAATGCAATTAAACTGTAATCAGGATCTGGCCGGCTGGTTTTAATCACAATTTTTTTCACAGCTTACCTCCTTTTCTTTTCCAAAAAATGGATCCTATATGAGGAATTTTTTGTGTTTTTCAAATGATATCTGTAAATGAGAATTGTTCGATTTTGATCAACAGGGCGTTAATTTTTAGTTATTGGGAGAAGTTTTTAAAGAACTTGCTGAAAATCGTCAGGATTCAGCCAAAATCTAGGGGACCTCCCGGAAATCGGTAATCTCTACTTCCTCCTCATCTCTCAAAAGCGCCCTGGCATTCATGATCGCTTTTCGCATATCCTCTTCCGGACTCTTTGAAACCTTTCCGTGTCCGGGGTAGAGTTCGTTTATTTTTCTGGTCTCAAGGTGGCTGATGGAATCAATATAATCACCCACACTTCCTGATTCACCAATATAAGAAAGTGTTCCCCCGGCAAAAACGGTATCCCCGGTAAAGAGGATTTTCCGAATGGGTTCATAGATACATATCGATCCCGAGGTATGTCCCGGGGTATGTATAATATTGAGACTGTAGTTGCCCAGGTTGAATCGACTCTTACTTTCCAGCCAGAGATGAACTTTAAGGGATGGCTCATTAAGATCGCCGGATTTATACATGGTAACATATCTATCTTCTACTGTAATCTTGGTAGCCGCAAAGCGATGGGCGGCAATCAGGGAATAATCCTGGAAATAACGATTGGCTCCAATATGGTCAAAGTGTTCGTGGGTATTGATTACTATATCTATATCTCTGATCTTGAGTCCCAGTGTAAGTAAGGATTTTTGCAATTTTGAGAAATTCTTATCCACTCCTGAATCAATCAGGATATTTTTGTAGTCACCCCTGATCAGGTAGCTGTGGCTGCTGGAGCCCTCTCCCTTAAGCCGGAAAATGTCGGGCTGTAATTCTATAATTTGATCATCTTTTGCCATAATCGCTCCATTCACTCTTTTTTGCGCCTTCTTCATCCTTATAAATATTAAAGAACTGATCCATGCGATTTTCCTTAAAATAATTTAGTATCTCCGGATTCAAGGAAGATAGCTTTAAGCATCCTCCTAAAAGGTCAATTTCCTTTCTCATACCGTTTAAAACTCCCAAGAGGGTGATTGGTTCAAACTTTTCTAACTCCTTGAGATCCATAATTACCCTTATGCCTCTTTCCTTGAGATAAGAGGAAAGGATACTTTTGACCTGAAGGGCCTCATTCTTTTTGGGTTGACCTGAAATTTTTACAATAAAAAAATCGTCGTCCTTTACTATATGATATTTCATAACTCGTTTGTCCTCTTTTGTTTGTCTGTAACAGTTCACGGTTGTCGGTTTACAGTTTTATGTTTTGATCAACCGTAAACCGTGAACTGTTACGTTTGTCTTAATATTTAAAATTGAACCTTTATCGTAAATCCTTGATTACTAATGAGTTGGAATTTGATTGGTTCGTAGATTATAGACACTGAATATGAGATTCGTGTGAAAGAATTGTTATAATTGTGTAAAAATGCGGCAGGTTAACCCTGGCGTTGGCCATTAATAAAATTGACAAACCTGTCAGAAAGCTTCAGCTTTCAGACTTCAGTCTATTCACCTGAGATTTTAGGCAGGTGAATAACAAAATTGCTTCCTTTGCCAGGGTTACTCTCAACTGTTACGTTTCCCCCGTGAGCCTGTATTATATGTTTAACAATGGCAAGGCCCAGTCCTGTTCCTCCGAGCTTACGGCTTCTGGCTTTGTCCACTCTGTAGAATCTTTCAAAAAGACGGGGAAGATGTTCTTTTGGAATTCCGATTCCATAATCCTTAAAACTTATACATACCTCAGTATCTGTGGTAATTGCTTCAATCTGAATCAACCCGCCTTCTTCACTATATTTTATTGCATTATCAAGAAGGTTTACTGCAGCCTGTTCAAGAAGTGGAGGATCTATTCCGGCTGAAATATCTTCAGGACATATCAGGTTGACTTTTATTTTTTTTGCTTCTGCTTTTGCCTGGCAAACCTGAATAGCTGTTTTAATAACACTCCTGATTTTTCCTTTTTCCAGCTTTATGTCTTCATTTTTATCTTTCTGCTCAATTACTGAAAGGCGCATAAGATCTTCTATTATAGCAACCAGGCGATTTACATGTTTTTCGATAATATTCAAAAAACGCTTAGCTTCGTCAGGATTTTCCATTGCCCCGCAACTTAAAGTCTCAACAAAGCCTTTTATTGCCGTCAAGGGAGTTTTAATTTCATGGGAAACGTTAGATACAAATTCTTTCCGCATATTTTCCAGACGTCTTAGCCGGGTCACATCGTTCAATACAATAAGTATGCCAATAAATCTTTCATTTTCGTCTATAAGAGAAGCGGTCTGAACATTCAAAATGCTTTCTTCATCCTGATAAAAAACGATATCGCCTTCTGTGTGGTCACCGCTTCCAAGAGCACTTTTTACAATTTTCTGCAGCTCAGTGTTTCTGATCACTTCCTGAATGCTTAGCTGTTCTAAATCAGACGGATTGCTTTTAAACATCCTGGCGGCTGCCTGATTTATACTGATGATTTTCTCATCTCTGTCAATAGCAATTACACCCTCCTCCATACTTGAAAGGACGGCTTCAAGCTCGTTACGCTGTTTTGTTGCTGTCTTTATTCGATCATCCAGTTGCGCGGCCATCTGGTTCATTGCTTCAGCTAAACCTCTCATCTCTTCTGTAGCAGGAACAGGCATTTTATAAGCCAAATCACCGCGAGCAAATTGCTCCGCGCCTTTTTTCATTTCCTCTATTGGCCTGCTTATACGCTTAGAAACAAACAAGCTGACTCCGGCAGCAAGAAGCGCTATAAGTAAATATCCGAAGCCTATCTGAATCTGCATAGAGTGCAGTTCATCATTTATTGAAGTTATCGGTATTGAAGTACGTAAGACAGCAATAACCTCATTATTCTTCTCCAATGGTATCGCAAGATACATCATATCTTGTCGAAGTGTACTGCTGTATCTATTAGAGGTTCCAACATTTCCAAGCAAAGCTTCCGCCACCTCAAAACGATCAGCATGGTTGTTCATATTTTCCGGTGCTTCTTCAGAATCACCGACTACTTTCCCTGAAGGAAGTATAACAGTAATGCGGGTTAATGACTGCTCGCCAATTGCCTTACATATAGAATCGACCGACATTTCATCCAGAGGTGCAATGTGGTTTTCCATCTGTTTTTCCAGTAAATGCGCCCTGGATATCAGGTCTTCAACAGTCCGTTCAAGAAAAAACCGTTTAAAGGCGCTTGATGCAAAAAGGCCTACAGCAAGAAGTGAAATTAGTGTGATAAGAAGATAAGAAGGATATAACTGCCATAGCAATCGTTTCTTTTTTTTCATGGATTTTCCCTAAACCTGTATCCTACTCCTCTTACAGTTTCTATGTATCTGCCACAGGAGCCGAGTTTTTTCCGCAGTCCAACAATCTGAACATCAACAGATCTATCCGTAACCGGGTAATCATCTCCACGAACCGCATCAACAATCTGAAAACGAGTAAAAACCCACCCGGGTTTCTTTAAAAGATAATAAAGTATCTGGAACTCAGTAAATGTCAAATCAACAAGTTTTCCATTTGCAAGGATCTCTCGCTTGTGAGGATTAATTACAATATCGTGTACTTGAATAACCGACATATCATCATCAACCTCCTCCTTCTTTTTCCTGCGGATAACGGCACGTACTCTTGCAATTAAAATTCTGGGGCTGAAAGGCTTGGTTATGTAGTCGTCAGCTCCAAGTTCCAAACCAGTAACGATATCCGCCTCCTCTCCTTTTGCCGTTAACATAATGATTGGGATATGTAACGTCTTAGAATCACTTTTCAAGATTTTAGTAACTTCGAGTCCGTCTATTCCAGGAAGCATAAGATCCAGGACTATAAGATCCGGCTTTTCTAAGGCAGCCTTTTGAAGACATTTCTCACCGGAAGATGCGCTAAATAGTTGGTAGCCTTCTCTGGCAAGATTATATCTTACCAACTCAAGTATATCTTCTTCGTCATCTACAACAAGTATTCTTTCTTTTGCCATAGTTTTTTCCTTTTAAAAATTATAAATTCGTAAGCGTTCATGAAACGTCAAAATTGGAAATTTAGGGCTGACGCAGAAATTGGGAAAATTAGCAGTTTTCATTCAGGCACTATTTATATTAACATAATGTTAGTATAATATTAGTTTTTGTTAAGAATACTGTTTGCATCTAAATTTTGTAACTACTCGAACGAATAGACTGAAGGTGGAGGGCTATTAGGAGCAAATCATGCGCTATCACACAAAACTTAGGGTTCGCTCAGGGCATTAAGGTGAATAGGCTGAAGGCTGTCAGGAAGCTTTAGCCTTTGTGACTTCAGCCTAACCTATTAACACAGGCGGTTGCTTTAAATATCAAAATACAGAAAACGTATGTCTACCGCCCCGACCCCTTCTCTTTTGCCATTACCAACACATTTTTTCGACCTGTGCGGTTAGCTTTTAGCCATTAGCGGTTAGCTTTTGGATAAAACTGTTCAACATC
>DAOUSD010000045.1 GCA_030627405.1 Deltaproteobacteria bacterium | reverse complement strand
GGGGAGGCCTCGGCGCCTCCTGTAAGAAGTCTGGTTATAGGTACGGGCGATCGTGCAGTAAAGCTGGGCGGGGAAACTGTGTTATTTCGCCATGAGAAACGTTTTGAAAATCCACCCGCATTTACGCTTCTTCTTTCGGATAATATGGATGAAGCAGAAATTATACCCAGGCTTAAAAAGTTTAATGATTCTGTCTATGAACGAGTAGGAGTTGTATTAAGGCCTGAGCTGGTTGCAATCAAAGCAGAGTCCGGAGATGCTTCCAAATTTGGGGCATTAGTTGAGAAAGTTTGTAACCAGACTGATGCGGGTCTGGTATTAATGAACGAAGATACAGACGCGCTATCTCAGGTGGCCAGGAGCTGTTCAAACAGAAAACCATTGCTTTATGCTGCCAATAAGGACAATTTTGAATCAATGGGTAATCTTGCAAAAGAGCTTTCTTGTCCGTTAGCCGTTAAGGGCGGTAACCTCGAAGAGTTGTCGGAAATCTCTGAAAAATTAATAGCAATGGGTCTAAAAGATTTAGTTCTGGATTCAGGGGCGAGGTCTGCCAAGAAGGCGTTTGAGGATCAGATTATTATAAGAAGATCCGCTTTGTTAAAGAAATTTAAACCCTTTGGATTTCCGACAATTGTATTTCCTTGCGAAATGACCGACAACTTGTTAAAGGAAACTATGATTGCCTGCCAGATGACAGCAAAATATGGCAGTGTAATTGTAATGTCGAAAATAGAGGGGCACAGCGTATTTCCGCTTCTGCTTGCAAGCATGAATATTTTTACAGATCCTCAACGTCCAATGGCTGTGGATCAGAAGATCTATGAATTCGGCGCTACAAATGAAAATTCACCCGTTCTTATTACCGGGAATTTTTCTCTTACCTATTTTATTGTTTCCGGCGAGATAGATGCCAGCCGGGTACCGTCCTATCTGTTGATAAAAGACACTGAAGGGCTTTCAGTCTTGACTGCCTGGGCCGCAGGTAAATTTGCAGCCGATACCGTTGCGACTTTTGTTAAAAAATCCGGTATAGAAGAAAAAGTTAAACATCGCAAACTGGTTATTCCCGGTTATCTTGCAACCATAAGCGGAGAACTGGAAGAAGAATTGCCTGATTGGGAAATACTCATAGGGCCAAGAGAAGCAAGCCATCTGCCGGCTTATCTAAAGCAGTGGAGTGCGAATTAGCAAAAAATCGGAGGTTTTTTATGGTTATCTGTGTTGCGGAAAATATTAATATAATGTCGAAAACAATCGGGCCGGCAATGAAGGAGAGAAATTCCGGGCCCATTCAGAATATGGCTCGTGTACTAACAGAAAATGGCGCTGACTATCTTGATATGAATATAGGACCGGCCCGCAAGGGCGGTGATGAGATGATGGACTGGCTGGTAAGAACGGTTCAAGAGGTTAGTGATCTTCCTCTTTCTCTTGATACTACAAATTTAGTCGCCATGGAAGCTGGATTAAAGGCAAATACAAAGGGAAAGCCGTTGATGAATTCTGTTTCATTACAGCCTGAAAGGTTGGAGAAGGGTATCCCAATGGTTACTCAATATAAAGCGGACGTTATTGGACTTCTTTGGGGCAAAGAAGGAATGCCCAGAGATGCAGATGAGCGGGCTGCCATGGCGGTCGATTTTATCTATCAGGCAAATGAGGCAGGTATTCCCACATCAGATATCTGGATTGATCCTATTGCTACCCCAATATGTGTTGATGCAAACCAGGTTCTGTCCGGTCTGGAATTCATGAGCATGTTAGGGGAAATTGCACCAGAAGCCAAATCCATTGTAGGGCTTTCCAATATTTCCAATGGCGCTCCTGAAGATCTTCGTCCATACCTTAACCGTACATATATGATGATGCTCATGAAATATGGTCTCTATTCTGCGATTGTCGACGGGTATGACAAGGAATTATTGAGCATTGCCAAGGGAGAAAGACCCGAACATGTGAAATTGGTACATGACATCATGGATGGAAACAAACCCGACCCTGCTTCTTTAGACCAAAAAGAGCTGGAGCATTATAAAACAACGCGTGTTCTCATGGGCAAGGTTCTTTATTCAAATTCATGGCTTACTACTTAGTGGCTGGACGATTTGTGAAAAAGCCATTAGCTGTTAGCTCTTAGCTGAATCTGTTATCTGTTTGATTTTTTAAGCTAAAGGCTAAAGGCTAAAGGCTAACTGCTAAAAATCTTCAATTATAAAGATGTCTAAGCTTGAAATAACGATTGACGGCCAAACGTTATGGGTTGATCCCGGCACAACAATTTTAGAAGCTGCAAATGCGGCAGGGGTCATTATCCCAACCCTATGTTATGTGCCGACAAAGACGGTCGAACATCCCTGCGGTATATGTGTAGTTGAAATCGATGGCAGGGAGGATTTATTGCCGGCCTGCTCCACTTCTGTGGAAGACGGCATGAAAGTTGCTTCTCAATCTGACTGCGTTATAGACTCAAGACGGCGCGTTTTAACAAGCATGCTGTCAAGGCATTATGGCGATTGCATCGCGCCATGTTCTCAGACCTGCCCAGCCCATATCAATATTCAGGGATATCTCAGCCTGATTGCACGTGGTGAGTTTATTGAAGCTCTGAAACTTATCAAAGAGAAGAATCCCCTTCCGCTTTCCATAGGTAGAGTATGCCCACATTTTTGTGAATCAAGATGCCGCCGCATTCTTATTGAAGAATTCATATCTATAAATCATTTAAAACGCTTTGTGGCGGATTATGCTATTCAACATAAGGATGCTGATGTTATCCCCCCTTCTCCTTCTTCCGAGCATAGAGTTGCTGTGATAGGAGGAGGTCCTGCCGGTCTTTCTGCTGCTTATTATCTTTCACAGATGGGTCATTGTGTAACTATATTCGAGGCCATGCCGCAACTTGGAGGCATGCTTCGTTACGGCATACCTGAATTTCGTCTTCCCAAAAAGATAGTCGACCAGGAAATAGAGAGTATACTCAGAGCAGGTGTGAATACTAGAATGGGGCGAAGGCTGGGAGTTGATTTTACTATTAAAAGTCTTAAAGAGGAAGGTTTTAAGGCTATTTTCCTCGGTATAGGCGCATGGAAAAAACAGCAATCAGGCATTGAAGGAGAGGAACTGGATGAAGTGCTTTCAGGCTCTGATTTTCTTCTGAAGGTAAGTCTTGGGCAGGCTCCTGTAATAGGCAGAAGAGTCGCAGTTATAGGCGGCGGTGATGCGGCTGTTGATACAGCCCGGACTTGCGTGAGGATGGACGTAGATGAAGTCGTTGTTATATATCAGCGTTCAATGATGGAGATGCCTGCAATTCACCGGGAAGTCAAGGAAGCTGAAAAAGAGGGTGTTAATTTTATTTATATGACAGGCCTTTCAAAAATCAGCAGGGAAAAGAACTTTCTTAAGCTTGAAACAGTCAGAATGAAATTAAGTGAGCCTGATGAGAAAGGGAGACGTTTTCCCATCCCTTATCTCGGATCAGAAAAAATCCGTGAAGCAGATACTGTAATTCTGGCGCCCGGACAGGTTCCTGACCTTTCATGGATGGAAATGCCGGATGAAAACATAAAACCTCATGTTCTTCCGGGCGGAACTGTTATTTCCAGCCCTCAGACATTTCAAACTTCAGAAAAAGGGGTTTTTGCAGGGGGTGATGTCGTCCGTGGCCCCAGAACAGTTATCCAGGCTATTACCGGTGGCAGAAAGGCAGCCAACGCCATCCATTCATATCTTACCGACACGCCGTTGCCTCACCCTAAACGCCAGCTTAATTTCACTAAGGGTAAAAAGTTTGAAGATGTTGATTTACATAATTTTGAGAATATTACCCTTCGTTTGGGAGAAAAAATGCCGGTTAGAGCACCGGAAAGGCGTACAAGGGATTTTGACGAAATAGAACTGGGATTCAGCGAGGAAACAGCTTTACGTGAGTCTAAAAGATGCTTGCAGTGCGGATGCGTGGCTCTTAATAAATGTGAATTGCGCAGCCTGTCCATGGAATACGGTGTTAAATTTCCAATTTCAAAAATGCTCAAGCGCCGGCAGTATCCGATAGACAGCAGCCATCCCTTTATTGTTATTGATCCTAACAAGTGTATATTTTGCCAGCGTTGCGAGAATAGCTGTGAATATGGAGCTTTTGAGCTGGAAGGAAAAGAGTTTGAAGAGGACGGGTTCCCCGGCATTGTTTCTATTAGAATTAATGACCAATGTGTTTCCTGTGGAGCCTGCGTTGACAACTGTCCAACAGGTGCTCTGGTCAAAAAAAATGTTACCCTGCCTGTTGCTGCAAACGAAATCAAGAAGATTAAAACAGTTTGTCCTTTTTGCGGCTGTGGATGTTCTATTATTTTGAATATTAAAGGCCAGACGATTGTAGAAGTTACCGCAGATTCAAATGATAGTCCCAATTTCGGAAATATATGCGTCAAGGGCAGATTTGGAAGCGAGTTCGTGCGTCACCCTGATCGGCTTAAAACCCCGCTTGTAAGAAAAGGGGAATATTTCTGGGAGGTAAGCTGGGAAAAGGCGATTTCGCTGATTGCCCGGAAATTTTTGGAAATAAAGGCCAAATCCGGCCCCGATAGTCTGGCTGGTTTGAGTTCGGCAAAGTGTACGAATGAAGAAAATTTCCTCATGCAGAAATTTATGCGCGCAGTGGTTGGTACCAACAATGTGGACCACTGTGCCCGGCTCTGACATGCTCCCACTGTGGCCGGTCTGGCCACATCTTTTGGAAGCGGGGCAATGACCAACTCTATAGCTGATTTTAGAAAGGCTGATGTTATCCTCTTGACGGGGAGTAATTCTACCGAAAACTATCCTGTCATAGCTCTTAATATGAAAAAGGCCATAATTGAGCACGGAACAAAGCTGATAGTTGTTGACCCCCGTGAAATCGAGATGGTGAGATATGCTGAAATCTGGCTGCGTCCCAAACCAGGGACAGATGTGGTCTGGTTAAATGGAATCATGTATGTCATCATTGAAGAAAATTTGTATGATGCCTCTTATGTGGCGGAAAGAACCGAGAATTTTATGGCCATGAAAGAGACGGTGATGAAATACAATCCTGAGTTTGTTGAAAGACTCACGGGCATACCGTCTGAAGATCTTAAAAAAGCGGCACGCATTTATGCTCAAGCCCAAAGCGGCTCTATTGCATATGCTATGGGTATAACCCAGCATGCGTTTGGGACCAATAATGTTAAGTCAATAGCGAATCTGGCTATGTTATGCGGTAACGTCGGGATCGAAGGAGGAGGAGTTAATCCTTTAAGAGGCCAGAATAATGTGCAGGGAGCCTGCGATATGGGCGCTCTTCCCAATGTTTTTCCCGGTTACCAAAGCGTTTCCGAACAGAAGAATGTTGAAAAATTTGAAAAGGCCTGGGGCATTAAGCTTTCCTCAAAACCAGGTCTTGCTGTAACGGATATGTGGTCTGCCGTTCTTAATGAAAAGTTAAAAGGTATGTACATAATAGGTGAAAACCCTGTTGTAAGCGATCCTAACCTGAAACATGTTAAAGCAGTCCTTAAAAAACTGGATTTTTTAGTTGTTCAGGATATCTTTATGACTGAGACAGCCAAATTTGCCCATGTGGTACTTCCTGCTGCCAGTTTTGCAGAAAAGGACGGCACATTTACCAATACGGAAAGGCGTGTCCAGCGTGTAAGACAAGGAATAGAACCCATTGGCGATTCAAGACCCGACTGGGAAATAATATGCAGTTTGTCTGAAAAGATGGGAACCCCGATGAGTTATAATCACCCTGAAGATATTATGGAGGAAATCGCCAGTCTTGTATTGAATTACGGAGGAATTCACTACGAACGGCTAAAAAATCATGGACTTCAATGGCCATGTACAAGCTGGGAGCATCCCGGTACGCCATATCTTCATAAAGATAAATTTACCCGTGGAAAAGGCCTGTTTCAATCAGTTGAATTTATCGTTCCAAATGAGCTTCCAAATAAAGAATATCCCTTCCTTCTTTCAACCGGAAGAGAACTCTATCACTACAACAGCGGCACTATGACCCGCAAGGTTAAGGGACTCCATGCCATTTCACCTGAAGTTATTGTGGAAATTCATCCTTCGGACGCTGAGAAAAAGGGAATAGAAAACAAAAATATAGTTAAGATCATATCCCGCCGCGGAGAGATTAAAGCTCGTGTTCGTATTACAAAAAGAAGCCCCGAAGGGACTGTTTTTATCCCATTCCATTTTGGGGAAATGGCAGTTAATCTCTTAACCAACGATGCCCTCGATCCTGTAGCCAGGATACCGGAGTTCAAAGTCTGCGCAGTAAAAATTGAACTGGTTTAGCCTGTATTTCACAAGCTGATTTCACCATACCCTGCCTGGAAGCAAAAGGCATTGACGAGGCACTCGCTTACGCCGCATAGCGTGTCAAAGAAATCGACGTTCCACTCGTTTCGGCATCGGCATAAAGCTGTTGACAGACATCAATCATTCCCCGAAGTGGGTGTCCATACCGAAGTAAGCGGGCTTTGAGGCGGCCCACTGTTCCAGTATCGGCAGGCTGGACGCTCCGGATTATGAAATTTTGGAATATGCCAATTCAAGCTTTAACCGCCGGTTTAAAAAGTAAACAATCAATAAGACGTGGAAGTTCTTCCACCATATACAATGGAAGGGAGAGCAGTTTGTAATTTACACGTTTATTCCCATTAGAGGTTGCTGCAATGTGACTGACCTCCTGTATTGTCGGCAAATTCAGGTCAAAACGTATTGCAGCAGTTGTGTCTTTTTTCAACACAAACTGCTGAAGAGACTTCAATGAACCGCTTTTTCCGCTTTTCACTTCTACTGGTAGAACCTTATTGCCTTGGGAAATAACATAATCTACTTCTGCATTGGCAGATTTTTTTTCTCGAAGCCAGTAACAAAGCACTGGAGCCTCATTTTTCAGAGATAAAAGATGCTGCCCGATGAACTGTTCTGCAAGCCCCCCCTCATTGTTTAATTCACTCTCTATAAATGACTGTATAGTTCCCCAGTCATTACCGCAGATATAGTTAACAATGCCGATATCCATAAAAATCAATTTATAAATATTATCATTTATTTCTGCGAGTAGGGGAACTCCGTTGCTGTGACTGTGATATACTTTGTGACAAATTCTTGCATTAACAAGGAGATCTATAATTTTCTTAATTTCCCTTGATTTTTTTTCTTTTGCAATATTACTGTATTTTGCCTTTTTGCCAAGCGAACGCGGAATATATCTGAAAACTCTCTGCATCAGCGGAAGATCTATCTTCCTGCCATATTTTGAAAAATCATCAAGATAGGTTTCAACAATGGAGCATTGAACATCAATGACTTCGGTTACTGATCCGTTTTCTTTATACACAAGTATAGCTTCAGGCATGCCGCCAGTGAAAAAATACTCTCTCAGTTTTTTTAAAAGTCTTGTGTGCGCGGTTTCAGGAATTTTATTTGAAAAATCAAATTGTGTAATATGCTTCAACAAGGAGGGTTCGATTTCATGGAGAAATTCTTTAAATGTCATGGGACCAATGTGATAATATTCGACCCTTCCCACAGGCATTGAGAAACTGTGATCTGAAAGTGTGAATTCCAGAAGTGAGCCTGCTGCAATAACAGGGATTTCCGGTTTGTCTTCAAAAAAATATCTTAATGCCTGTAGCGCATGCGGTGTTGCCTGTATTTCATCCAGAAACAGTATGGAATCAGGAAACTGTAAATTGGAACCTATCACGGCATCCAGTTCACGAATTATGTTTTTGATATCAAGTGTTTTAAATATATCATCAAGGTAAAGATGCTGTTCAAGATTTATCTCATTTAGCCGAAGCCTGTTTTTTGATGCAAACATCCTGACAAGAGTTGACTTGCCGCACTGTCGTACGCCCCGTAAAATCAAAGGTTTACGTCGTTTTTTTGCCACCCAGTTTTCAAGATACCCTTCTGCAATTCTCTTCATCATAGCCAATCACCCCTCTCTTTTAGCCACTAATAGTATATATCAGAGGTATATAGCAACCACTTTTTCAAGGTGAACTTTGACACTATCACTATCCCCATTCCATTTCGGGGAAATGGCAGTTAATCTTTTGACCAACGATGCTCTCGATCCCGTAGCCAGAATACCGGAGTTTAAAGTCTGCGCAGTAAGAATTGAACCGGTTTAGCCTGTATTTCACAAGCTGATTTCACCGCATCCGCAACTCCGTTCTTAATTTCAAGACAGCAACGTATATGTTGTCGATTATGAGGATTATCACTAATGGGTATGTACAATCCACCTCATCCCGGAGAGTTTATCCGGGAAGTATATTTGGAGCCACTAAACGTAAGCTATCGTAGCGTTGCCTTAAAACTCAAGGTGTCGCCATCTACCTTTATGCGCCTGATTAAAGGTCAGAGTAACGTAAGCTCTGAAATGGCTTTGCGGCTTTCTAAAGGGCTGGGGCGTTCTCCTGAAAGTTGGTTGGCGATGCAGGATAGTTACAACCTTTGGCATGTCAGGCAAACCGTAAATCTCGATGAGATAGAGCCATTGGTGGTTATGGTATAAGTTGTCCATGACTCTATCCTTACAGGTGGATACGGCAGGAAAGATTATCGTGTCGACCCCTATACCCTTTCGATGAGAAAAGAAAACCTGCCCCCTATTGTAGCGGCAATCCAATACATTGATCCGGATATCGTCGGCTTGCAAGAGGTGCGTGCAGCCGGGCAACCGCATTTCGGGAGATCTCTGACCTGGTAGAAAAACGGATTTTGCTTCAAAGTAAAGGAAGAGGCCGCAATGTCTCCTTCTTATGTAAACTAACCTAAAAGGAGCTGGAATATCGGGGCTTAAAAAATATGATAACTAAAAAGCAGATAGAAAAAAAACAAGACAGTATTAGCATGGGTCAATAGTAGACTTGACCCCCCCCCTTTGTCTTGATCTTGGAAGCATTGGATGTTGAATTCGTAAATGCT
>DAOUSD010000187.1 GCA_030627405.1 Deltaproteobacteria bacterium | reverse complement strand
TTGTAAAACGCCAAATACATAATCATTCAGCGAATTATTATAACAGATAAGCAGGTCATTTTTTGATAAATTGGTCGGGGCGAGAGGATTCGAACCTCCGGCCTCACGGTCCCGAACCGTGCGCGCTACCAGGCTGCGCCACGCCCCGATTTGGTGGTCTAATTATCACGATTTTGTTGTTCGTGCAAGCACAATAAATTAGTGTAACCCTTCACGGTTTACAGTTATCGGTTCACGGTTGAAAAAATCTTCTATTCCTTTGCTTATACTTTCAGCGAAATTAGATAAAACTTTTTCGTCCTTTAGTTCTTTTTCGTCGGCTGGGTTGCTTATGTAACCGGCTTCTATGAGTATTGCCGGCATATCTGCGCCGGATAGCACCAGAACAGGTGCGCTTTGGACCTTGCATTTTGCAAATTCTATATGTTCATTAATGCAACTTTTCACTGATTCAGCTAAAACATGACTTGTTATTTTGTGCCTGTTTTGGATATTATGCCACTGTGTCCGGACGTTATTGCTTTTGATTGTTTTTAATGTCGCTCTTTCTAAAATATTTGCGCCTGATATTTCTTTATAGTAATAAATGCATATGCCGCTTGCTTTATGTAAAAAGCTTCCACCGAAGTGTATGCTGATAAAAAGATCTGCTTTTAGATGGTTGGCTGCATCAATTCTGCTGGGAATGTCAAGCCGGTAGTCATCTGTTCTCGTGAGAAAGACCCTGTATTTATATTTAAGTTCTTTTGCAATAATATCAGCAAGTTTTAAACTTAGAGTTTTTTCATAAGTCCCATTCATACCCTGAGCGCCTTTATCATGCCCTCCATGTCCGGGATCTAATATGATAATTTTTTTGTTATTATAACTTGTCTTTTTTGCCATTACTTCTGCTGTGTTGGCCATAACGAGCAGCGCAAATGACATTAATACGGCCATATAGCGATAAGTTGAAAATATGTTGCAATATACCGACATAAAAGCTATTTACCCAATTTTACTTGACACAAATAGTGTTTAATATTATTTTTCATAAATTATGTTATTCAAGTTTCGCTCCCTTTATCCATTTAAAGCTTTTACTGCATAGAGGGGGTGGTAAACTTGAGTATGTTAGTTTAATATTATTGAGCGTAATGTCAAATATAAAAAATATGCGAGAGTGGCGAAATTGGTAGACGCACTGGACTTAGGATCCAGCTCTGGTAACAGATTGGGAGTTCAACTCTCCCCTCTCGCACCAGTCAAAATTAAATTTATTGGAATCTGAATTGAGCGATTTTTTGCGAAGAAATGTGCGAAGTTCTTGATGCGCAAGAGATTGGTGCAGCTCGAGTAAAAAATTGCTCAATTCAGGTGGAGAAAGGAAGCTTATGCAAGTTACAGTTGAAGATCTGAGTACCGTTAAAAAGCTACTGCATGTTGAAATCCCTGAAAAGGATGTTGTCAGTGAGCTGGACAAGGCTTATAAGGACTTGAAGAAAAATGCCAAGGTAAAGGGTTTTCGTCCTGGAAAAACTCCCAGGGCGGTTTTGGAGAGGTTCTATAAAAAAGACGTTAATGCAGATGTTTCTTCAAAATTAATTCAGGATTCCCTTATAGATGCTATCAAGGAGGCAGACCTGAAGATTATTGGCAGACCTGAGATTGAGCCTGCTATCGCGGATGGAAAGGGACCATATAAATATGATGCCGCTGTTGAGATAGAACCTGAAATTGAAACAGTTGATTTCAAGGGATTAACTCTTAAAAAAAATTTATACAAGGTTAGTGCTGAAGAAATGGATGCACAGCTTAAAATGCTTCAGAAAAATTTGGCTCAACAAAAAACCCTCGAAGAAGATCGTCCGGCACGGGAGGGAGATTTTGTCCTTATAGATTATGAAGGATTTAAAGACGGCAAACCATTTGCAGAAACTCAGAAAACAGAGAATTTTACATTAAAAATAGGTGACGGGCCTATTTTAAAAGAATTTGATGAGCAACTAATTGGCATGAGTACAGGTGAAAGCAGGGAAGTTAAGGTGCATTTTCCTGAAGATTATTTTAATAATAAAGTTGCTAATCTTGAAATAACATTTAATGTAAAACTAAATGGACTAAGGGAAGTTGTGCTTCCTGAAATTGATGATGAGTTCGCAAAGGATCTTGGCAAATATGAAACTTTGGGGCAGTTGAAGGAGGAAATAAGTACCAACTTATTAAAAGGTTATGAAAAAAGATCTGATCAGGAAGTGCAAGAGCAGATTTTTACTGCATTGTTGGAGAAAACAAAGTTTGAGGTGCCGGGTTCTCTGGTTGATTTTGAGCTTGAGGGCATAATTGAAGAAGTTGAGAGGACTCTTAAATACCATGGGTCGTCTTTGGAAGAGCGCAGTCTAACAAAAGAAGATCTTACTGAAAAATATCGTGATACTGCGATAAAACAGGTAAAGCGTCGCCTGCTCCTGAAAAAGATAATTGAGCAGGAAAATCTAACCCTTTCTGATGAAGAGATGAAAGATGGTTACAAAGATATGGCCAAAGCCTTTAACAGACCTGTCGAAGAAATAAAAAATTTTTACGAGCAGAAAGATAGCAACATTGAATTTTTAAAAACTTCTCTACTTGAAAAAAAAGCTTTAAAGCTTATTATTGAAAACAGCAGCCAGGAAATTGTGGAACCCGAATTGGAATCAAAAAACACTGAGAATTAATAAACCTAAATTGAGTAATTTTTTACTCAACTTAGGTGAAGGAGAATAGTTGTGCCATTAATACCCATGGTAATAGAACAAAGCAGCAGGGGTGAACGCGCCTATGATATATACTCCAGGCTGCTCAAGGACAGAATAATTTTTCTTGGAACACCTATGAATGATGAGATCGCAAATCTTTTAATTGCGCAGCTCCTTTTTCTTGAATCAGAAGATCCTGATAAGGATATAAATTTTTATATAAACTCCCCCGGCGGATTGGTTACATCCGGTTTAGCTGTATATGATACCATGCAGTACATTAAACCTGATGTTGCAACAGTATGTGTGGGGCAGGCTGCCAGTATGGGTGCGCTTTTACTTACTGCCGGTACAAAAGGAAAGCGTTATTCCCTGCCTAACTCGAGGATTTTAATCCACCAGCCTATGGGGGGGTTTCAGGGGCAGGCCTCAGATATTGCAATCCAGGCCAAAGAAATCCTTCGCATGAAGGAAACCCTGAATAAAATATTAGCATTTCATACAGGCAAGAATTTTGAACAAATACAGGACGATACAGATAGGGATTTCTTTATGGCAGGTGATGAGGCAAAGGAATACGGGCTCATAGATCACGTAATCATTAACAGGGATGAACTTGCCCATTTAGAAAATACGGAGGCGTAAAATGGCAAAAAAAGGGGGCATGAACGATAATCTTTTCTGTTCATTTTGCGGTAAAAATCAAAAGGAAGTTACCAAGCTGATTGCCGGACCAGCGGTATATATATGCGATGAGTGCATTCAGCTTTGCAGCGAAATTATTAATGAGGAAAGCGAAAAAGCCTCAGCAGAAGTCGAGCAGATCCTGACTCCAAAAGAGATTAAAACAATGCTTGATGATTATGTGATTGAACAGGATACTGCAAAAAAGGTTCTTTCTGTTGCTGTTTACAATCATTATAAACGGCTGGATTCTTCGGTTGGAACAGGAGATATTGAAATCCAGAAAAGCAATATTCTTCTGATAGGGCCTACCGGCTGCGGAAAGACTTTGCTTGCACAGACACTTGCCAGATTTCTTAATGTTCCTTTTACAATAGCAGATGCCACAAGCCTCACGGAAGCAGGATATGTCGGTGAAGATGTTGAAAACATTATCCTTTCATTACTACAAAATGCCGATTACGATGTTGAGAAGACCAAGCGAGGAATTGTTTATATTGATGAAATTGACAAGATTGCACAAAGGTCCGACAATCCTTCTATTACACGTGATGTTTCAGGGGAAGGAGTTCAGCAGGCATTATTAAAGATTGTAGAGGGGACTACCGCAAGCGTTCCACCTAAAGGTGGAAGAAAGCATCCACAGCAGGATTTTGTGAGGGTTGATACATCTAAGATACTTTTTATTTGCGGTGGAACCTTTACCGGTCTTGAACAGATAATCAAGCGTCGGCTCGGCTCAAAAGTTATGGGTTTTGGCGCAAAAATTCACAAGCATAAAGAAAAAAGTATTGGAGATATTCTTAGAATGGTTCAACCTGAGGACCTTGTAAAATTTGGTCTTATTCCGGAATTTGTCGGTCGTTTGCCGGTAGTTGCTACGCTTGATGAATTAAATGATGTTGCGCTGATTAGAATACTTAAAGAACCAAAGAATGCTTTGATCAAGCAGTTTAAAAAACTTTTTGAAATTGAAGGAGTAAACCTGAGATTTACAGACAGCGCTATTGCGGCTATTGCCGAGGAGTCCTCGAAACGAAAATCAGGTGCAAGAGGACTTCGCTCAATACTGGAGAACTGCATGTTAGATATTATGTTTGAAATTCCTTCTATCGAAAATGTAAAGGAATGCGTGATAGGTGAAGATGTTGTGCTGAATAAGGAAGCTCCGATCCTGTTGTATGAGCAGACAAAAAAACAGGCGTAAATAGTGCCTGAACGAAAACTGCTAATTTTCCCAATTTCTGCGTCAGTCTTAAATTTTAATCCTCAAAATACTCAATGCATTCCTGCGGTTAAAATTTGCGCCTTCCTTGAACTTGAAAAAATTTTCTAGTTTTCGTTCGGGCATTATTTAATCCCATAATGGCGATCAT
>DAOUSD010000210.1 GCA_030627405.1 Deltaproteobacteria bacterium | reverse complement strand
ATTTTGAGTTGTCAAGCTTTATTATAATAATCAAGGTTTGACCCCCCATGTTGTTAAGGTTTGACCCCCATGTTGCTGTAATGGAGCTGGAGCGAAGGGGTTGTGCGTCGTTCTACTTTTACATAAGAACAACCCGAAAGGGGAGGATTCTGTTGGAAAAAGTAAAGTTGTTTGATGTACATTGGTATTAAAACGACTGGACGATAGGAGCCGGATGAGTCGAGACGTTCACGTCCGGTTCTGGGAGAGCCTGAGGGAGAAGTTCCTTTGGGCTACTCACCCGGGAGGGGAGGGACGCTCAGCGATGGGCGTTTCTATTCCGATAGCTGTTTATCTTTTTTTAAGAAATGCATAAATTGCCTTGTGTGGAGCATGTTTTCCCTGGATTGTAACTGTTTTCAATTCTTCAATTTCGAAGAGTGTTTGAAAGAGAGTCACCATTTCGTTATCCGATGAAAAATATAGAACTGTATCAAGAGGTGTTTTTCTATATTTTCCGGTGCCTCCGAATTGGGGGCTTTTTTCACTAAAACAAACTGATAGATATTTTCCGCCAGGATTAAGTAGTTTATGAACATTGGTGATATACTTTTCTCTTTCTTCAGGAAAAATATGGTGTAAGAGTTCCCAGTCATAAGCAAAATCATAATTGCCTTCGATTTCAGCCATTTCACCAAGAACATCAGCTGTGATAAAGTTGCATTTGATTTTCTTTTCTGTTGCAGATTTTTTTGCCATTTCAATAGCTGTGACAGAGATGTCAACACCCGTTGTGTTAAAACCCATAGATGAAAGATAAATCACATAATTACCGGTACCACAACCCAACTCAATTGCTTTGCATGGTTTTACTCTTCCGGATTTTACAATACTTTGAATAATATCGGGAGGTATTTCCAAATTCCATGGTATCTTTTCAGGAGAAATACTCCCGTATATCTTTTCCATTTGCTCTTTAATCATAATGATATCCTCATTAAACAACCAACCGCTTTTCAGCAACCCGCCGGCGGTAACTACTATTCTGGGAATTATTTTTTATCAGATTTGCTCATCCAAATTCTTTTCTCCCTGTTTTATGTTCAGCGGTTAGCGGCTGGATTTATTTAAACTCAAATTTTTTATCTTTAAAAATTCTCAAACACGCATTTACTACTTCAGTGTCATAAATTTTACCTTTATTAGTTGAGACCTCTTCTAAAGCTTTATCAATACCGAGGGCAGGCCTGTAAGGCCGGTGAGAGGCCATGGCTTCAACAACATCCGCAACCCCCAGGATTTTAGCCTCAATTAGTATTTCTTTAGCTAAAAGCCCATTAGGATATCCGGAACCATCAATTCTTTCGTGATGTTGAAGAATGATTTGAGAAACAGGCCATGGAAATTTTATTGAGTTCAATATATCATAACCGACTTGAGGGTGATTTTTAATAAGCTCAAATTCCGTTTTACTTAATCGACCGGGCTTACTGAGGATCTCTACAGGAATTGCTATTTTGCCGATATCATGCAGCACCCCGGCCATACGAATTCCCATTATCTTATCTTCTGAAAAACCCATTTCCTTTGCTATGGCACTGGCCAAGTCAGCCACCCGTTGCTGATGGCCGGATGTATATGGATCCCTATATTCAACGGTCATTGTCAAGGCGAAAATAGTCCCTTCCAGTGTTTCTTGTAATTCAGCGGTGCGTTCTTCCACCTTATGTTCCAGGTTACTGCGGTAAGTTCGATCTGCAATTTCAAGCTCGCGACGACGCAGGGAATTACGGACGTTAATGATCATCTCGTTAGCGTTAAAAGGCTTAATCATATACCCGTAAATCCCTACCTTAAGGGCCGTTTCGGCAATCTCCGGATCATCTACTGCTGTCACCATCATTGTTGCCGTATCCGGATATTCGGCCGCAACATATCGGATGAAATCAATGCCGGACTCCCCCGGCATGGCTACATCGCATAAGATCAGTTCGAAATTCCGATCTTTAATGAATTTACGGGCATCTGCCGCATTACCAGCCAGAGTGCATTCGTATCCGGCCCTTAAAAGCATCCGGCTTAAAAGGTACCGGACGGACTCTTCATCATCTACAACCAGGATATTAATCATTCTCGTTACTCCTTTACTATCGATTATCACTGTTTCTGTGGAGGCGGTTCATTTATTAACAGCCAGTATAACACCAACTGCATTACCATCCCGGTAAACTTTTCAAAGTTCACAGGCTTGCGGATATAACTGTTTGCGCCAGGCCGGTAACTTTCAGCCAGGTCATTTTCTTCTTTTGAGGACGTTAGAAATAACTCTTGTTTCCGAATTCTCCTTATTCTCCTTGATTTGCCTGAGGACCCCAATCCCATCTACCTTGTATGCGGTTATCTTCTTATTCACTCATCCAGTACCTTTCGCACTTTTCGCACCAAACCTTTTGGTGTAAAAGGCTTTTCAAGGAAATTCAGCCCCGACTTCAGAACACCGTGATGCACAATTGCGTTGTCCGTGTATCCTGACATATAAATCACCTTCATCTGTGGATAGAGAGGCTGCAGCCGTTTTACTGCTTCCCTGCCGCCCATCTTTGGCATTACCACATCAGTTATCATTAGATCAATCTGACCATCATGCTCCTTGCAGACCATCAGGGCATCTTCGCCATTTTCAGCATTCAGGACACTATACCCATAGCCCTGGAGAGCTTTTTGCACAAAATTTCGGAGCAAATCATTATCTTCTACAATCAAAACAGTCTCGGAACCGCCGGGATCATCCACATGGGTTTGTTCTTTTTTCTCCAGGTCCGTATCCTTTTTCACTTCTGACAGATAGACCTTGAATGTGGTTCCCTGTCCAGGTTCGCTGTAAACCCAGATAAAGCCATTATTTTGTTTGACAATGCCGTAAACTGTGGGCAGGCCCAGTCCCGTGCCCCTACCGACTTCCTTTGTAGTGAAGAAAGGCTCGAAGATATGTTCAAGGGTTTTTTTGTCCATTCCGCTGCCGGTATCGCTTACAGCCAGCATCACATAATGGCCTGACTTTTCTCCTTCAATACCGTGCTCGAGAAAATAATTTTCGTTCAAATCAGCATTGTCTGTCTCAATAGTGAGTTTCCCCCCCTGTGGCATGGCATCTCTCGCATTGATCGCAAGGTTCATAATCACCTGCTCAATCTGGCCTGGGTCTATTTCCACCTTCCATAATGCAGGGCCCGGAACCGTCAACAACTCAATATCCTCTCCAATAAGGCGGCCAAGCATCTTTTCTATATCTGTTAATAATTTATTAATATCCAGAATCTTAGGCTGGACAATCTGTTTGCGGCTGAAGGCAAGAAGCTGGCGAGTCAAAGAGGCTGCCCTTTCCCCTGCCTTCCTAATTTCCTCTATCTCCTGCCGCAGGGTATCATCTTTGCCGATCTCCATTAGCGCAAGACTGGCGTTCCCCATTATGACGGTGAGCATATTGTTGAAATCATGAGCAATGCCCCCTGCCAATTTCCCGATGGCTTCCATTTTTTGAGCCAGGCGGAGTTGGGCTTCGAGTTTCTTATACTTGGTGATGTCGCGGACCGTTGCCTGTAAGATTTTTTGACCATATAATTTCATCCTGGCTAATAAAACTGTAGAATAAAATTCCTCTCCATTTACTCGTTTGTGTTTCCATTCAAAGAAATGACTGCCTTGTTCCATGGCAATTGAAATCATCTTTTGAGACTTTTCAACAGATAATGCCCCATCCGGCTGATATTCCGGAGATAAAGCCGCTGGGGTTAGAAAAATAAATTCATCCTCATTCCGACATCCAAACATCTTTAGGCAAGCAGGATTCCCGTTGAGAAACACTTTGTCCGGGCTAATAATCATAATGGCATCTCTGGAAGAATCGTAAAGAGTTCTATATTTCTCCTCGCTTTCCCGCAGAGTCTCCTCTGCCTGCCTGCTTTTCCGGTATATTTTCATTTCCTCAAGCGCCCGTTTTACAACAGGACCCAGATGGGAGAGGTTGTCTTTAAAAACGTAATCTGTTACGCCTAATTTCATGCATTCAACAGCTATTTCCTCGCTAATTACGCCTGAATAAACGATTAGCGGAATCTCAACTTTGAGTTGCCTGTACATCTGCAATGCAGCCATAGCATCAAAAGACGGTACAAAATAATCAGCCAGGATCAGATCGGGTTTTTCGGCAAGCGCTTCTCTAAAGGCTTCTTTTGTATCCACCCTGGTCCATTTCACCTTAAACCCTTTACGTTCTAGTTCCTTTATTGCTAATTCAGCATCATCCGGGTTGTCTTCAAGAATTAATAGATGTAATGTTATCATTTCCATGATTCGTGTTCTGATTAATATTACCTAAATTGAGCAATTTTTCGACCTGTGCGGTTAGCTTTTAGCCATTAGCGGTTAGCTTTTGGATAAAACTGTTCAACATCCTCTTTACCTCATTGACCTGTTGATTAAGTTCTCTAT
>DAOUSD010000015.1 GCA_030627405.1 Deltaproteobacteria bacterium | reverse complement strand
TGTCCCCTCTGCCTAGTCCCTCATCCTTAAAAAAGCAGGTGAAGAGTAAAATCTGACCCAGACCCAAAGGTAAAAAAACGTGCCATCCGTGTAATCCCCTCCCCGTTAAATTCTGAAAGGCCATTTAACTTGGGTGCCAAAATAGTCAAAGTTGAATTTGTCAACAATGAAGACACGACCCCTCAATTTTAAGGGAAAATAGGATGGGCCTTGGTTAAAAGGAAAGAGAAACGCATAAAATCATGGGCGTCCCCCTACGCCCCCACGGGAACTGTTCTACTTCCTGGCCTGGCGCGACATTCTTGTCCGGTATAAGCAGACTGTGATCGGGATTCTCTGGGCACTGATTCGGCCTTTATTCGGGAGGTGGTCTCATGTTAATAATGGTGGTTTTTACTGTTGTATTCGGCAAACTGGCAAAACTGCCATCTGAAGGAGTGCCCTACCCCATTCTTGAGTTTTCGGCTGGAACTGAACAAACGACCGCAGTTTATACTATGAGCACAGAGGTTGGATGAATGAAAATAAAAAAACAAACCATTGCTGTTGTTGGAACAGGATACTGGGGTAAAAATCTTGTTCGAAATTTTTATAACCTAAGTGTTCTGCACACCCTTTGCGATACAAACAATGATACTATCACAAATTTCATGGTTCAATATCCTGATGTTGCAGGTGAAGATTCTTTCAACAAGGTGCTGGCCAATCCTGAGATTAAGGGTATTGCAATTGCGACACCGGCTGCGACTCATGCCACTATGGTCAGAGATGCCATTCTGGCAGGCAAGGATGTATATGTTGAAAAACCACTATGCCTATCGGAAAAAGAAGGAATTGAACTCAACCAGCTATCCAAAGAGCATAAACAAATTTTAATGGTAGGCCACCTTCTCTGGTATCATCCGGTTGTCCTGAAACTCAAAGAACTTGTTGACAAAGGCGAACTTGGCCGAATTCAATATATTTACTCTAACCGGCTCAACCTCGGTAAACTGCGAAGAGAAGAAAACGTCCTGTGGTCTTTTGCCCCCCATGATGTTTCTGTCATCCTCGGCCTGACCGGTGAAATGCCGGAAACCATTCAGGCCCAGGGAGGCAATTATCTCCATCAAAAGATTGCGGATACCACCGTTACTCTTCTTAACTTTCCAAGCGGCATCAAAGCCCATATTTTTGTCTCATGGCTTCATCCTTTTAAAGAGCAGAAGTTAGTCGTGGTTGGTGACAAACAGATGGCTGTCTTTGATGATACTGCCCCATGGGAAGACAAACTGCTACTCTATCCCCATTCAATTGATTGGCAAGACAATATTCCAATCGCTCACAAAGCTGAGGCAACAACTATAACTGTAGAACAAGATGAGCCTTTACGCGCCGAGTGTGCTCATTTCCTTGAGTGCATGGCAACCCGGCATACTCCCAGGACTGATGGGGAAGAAGGTTTACGGGTTTTGAAAGTGCTCAATGCTTGCCAGGAATCTTTGGAACAAGAGAAAAGTGTATCGTTATCAGCCCAAAAGGCATCGGCAGAAACAAGATCTTATTATTCCCACCCAACTGCCGTTATTGACCCAAACGTCCATATTGGTGCTAAAACAAAAATCTGGCATTTTTCCCACATTCTCTCAGGATCACACATCGGTGAGCATTGCAATATTGGCCAGAATGTAGTCATTGGACCGAAAGTGAGCATCGGGAATAACTGTAAGATTCAAAACAATGTGTGTATTTATGAAGGTGTTATGCTTGAGGATGGAGTCTTTTGCGGCCCGAGCATGGTCTTTACCAATGTTTACAATCCACGGGCAGAAATCAGCAAGATGGATCAGCTCAGACCTATTCTGGTAAAAAAGAGGGCTACCATTGGCGCCAACGCCACCATCATTTGCGGTATAACCATGGGAAGGTACTGCTTTATTGGTGCAAGCGCTGTGGTTACGAAAAATGTTCCTGATCATGCTCTCGTTGTCGGTAATCCCGCACGACAGACAGGATGGGCGTGCAAGTGCGGAGAAAAACTAGATAACAACCTTATATGCACAAGATGCGGAAAGAAATATAAAAAAGAAAAAAACGGGCTAAAAGAAAGATGAACAAATTTAACCTTAACGCCCCTTGCGTCTGCGGTGAATGATTTAAAAAAATGAAAATTGCAACAATCATAGGCGCCCGTCCACAATTTATCAAAGCAGCTTCTGTCAACCGGGCTATTGCCGAACATAATCGTCTTACACCTCACTCCTCTCCTCTCACAGAAGTAATTATCCACACCGGCCAACACTTTGACGCCGATATGTCGGATGTCTTCTTCAAAGAACTAAATATTCCAAAGCCAGACTACAACCTTAGCATCAACTGCGCTTCCCACGGGGCAATGACAGGCCGCATGCTGGAAAAGATCGAAGAGCTCTTGATCAGCGAAAAACCGGATTGGGTTCTCGTTTATGGCGACACGAACTCCACCCTTGCCGGGGCCTTGGCGGCAGTGAAGTTGCACATCCGAGTCGCTCATGTGGAGGCGGGGTTACGCTCCTTCAACCGCGAGATGCCGGAAGAACACAACCGGGTACTCACAGATCACTGTGCCGACATACTTTTCTGCCCCACAGAAACAGCAGTTAATAATCTCGAAAAAGAGGGCTTCAGCAACATAATTAATAATGGCAAACTGCTTGAGGAAGAGTTGTTTGAAAAGGAACTTTCACCTCTTGTTATCAACGTAGGCGACACAATGTACGATGCCGTCCTGCAGTTTTCTGAAATTGCCCGCAAGCAGTCGACAATCCTTGAGGATCTGGGGCTGACATCAAAAGAATACCTGCTGGCAACAGTCCATCGCCCATACAACACAGACATTCCTGAAAACCTTCAAAGCATTCTCTCAGCCTTTCTTGAAATCAATGAACCAATCGTATTCCCCGTCCACCCCCGTACAAAGAAAATATTAAACTTAAATTACTCCTTACCCCTTACCCCTTACTCCTCACTGAAAATGATTCCTCCCGTCGGTTATCTCGATATGCTCATACTTGAGCAGAATGCGAAAGCCATCCTCACTGATTCCGGCGGCATGCAAAAAGAGGCTTACTTTTTCGGAGTGCCCTGCGTTACAATGAGAACGGAAACAGAATGGGTAGAGACAGTGCAAGCTGGCTGGAATGTGGTGGTCGGAGCAGACAGGGAAAAGATAATCAATGCCGTCGGGTTTTTTAAAACTGACAACCCTCGCCCGAAACTCTATGGAGATGGAAGAGCGGCGGAAAACATTGTAAAGATTCTTTGTGATAATTTTTCACGCAGATGCATGGAGTTAAAAGAGATTTATGAAAGCAAAGGGCACAACCAGTTAAAGGGAGATCAATGAAGGAAGAAGAGGGAAGATTGAAAATTTTGTTTCTGCCTGCATGGTACCCAAGTGAAAAAAATCGAGTAGCTGGGGTTTTTGTAAGAGAACATGCCCAGGCAGTTGCCTTATATAATGATGTGACAGTGCTTTATAACGAGGGAGCAGGAAAGCACGTTAAGGGCTTATATGAAATTGCTTCTGATAAAACCGAAGATGGAATCAGAACAATAAGGATAAGGCATAAAAAATTCCCTATTCCGCCGACTTCTTATTTTATTTATCTTTGGTCAATATTTAAGGCTTTCCGTAAATTGATGCGCGAAGGATGGAGACCGGATATTATTCATGCCCATGTCTATTCTGCTGGAGTGCCGGCAGTAATATTGGGAAAGATATATAAATTGCCAGTAGTTATAACAGAGCACTGGACTGGTTTCCCTCGTCGTATATTAAGGACGTTTGATATATTGAGTGCCCGTTTTGCAATGAACAGGGCAAAAATTTTACTGCCGGTTAGTCGGAATCTAAAAGAGGCAATAGAGTCATACGGTATTAAAAACAGATTTCAGGTTATACCGAATGTTATAAACACTGAAATTTTTTACCCCTCCACTTCGCAGTACAGGAATGAGAAAAAACGAATTTTATTGGTTGCATTGCTCTCGCCTGCAAAAGGGATACCTTATTTACTTCAGGCATTAGCTCAACTTAAAGAAAAGCGACAAGATTTTGTTTTAGATATAGTAGGCGATGGGCCAAACAGACAAGAATATGAAGGGTTGGCGGAAGAGTTGGAACTTGGCGAGATGGTAAGATTTCATGGATTGAAATCAAAACCGGAAGTAGCAGAGTATATGAGACAATGTGATTTTTTTGTTCAGCCAAGTCTATTTGAAACCTTTGGCGTAACGTATATTGAAGCAATGGCTTGCGGCAAACCAATTGTAGCAACGGCGCTTCCCGTGCTTCAGGAAAAAATAAATAAGTATAGAGGCATCTTGGTCCCACCTGAAGATTCGAATGCTTTGTCAGAAGCGATTGATTATATGCTGGACCATTATCAGGATTATTCTTCAGCGAATATTTCAAAATATATCAAAGAGAATTTCAGCTATGAAATAGTGGGGAATAGACTGAATAGTGTTTACAGGGTAATTGAATAGGGAGATTAAAAAATAAAAAATGAAAGAAGAATTATTTGCAAGAGAGCAAATTTTGATAAAAGATTCACTATGGTCTCGCTTCGGGCGTAATATAAATCATTTTATTTTTGCCTATCCTTTTAGGGGTTCAGGCAGGTTGATAAATTTGATATCCAAAATTTTTATTCCAAAGCCAAAAGGACCAAGGCTTGTCCATACGATATATGGTTTTAATATAATTTGTATGGATCCAGCCAATGATAAGGGGGTAGAACGACCACTTTATTTCACTGGTACATACGAAGCAGGTACTCTTGGTGTAATAGGTAAATGTTTAAGGGAGGAAGATGTATTTATTGATGTCGGTGCTAATATAGGGCTTATGTCAATTTTTTCTTCCAGAGCCGTTGGTAATAAAGGAAAGGTTTATTCATTCGAACCTGTATTGGAAACGTTTTCGATTCTCAAAAAAAATATTGAAATAAATGAGATAAGTAATATAGAGGTATTTAATATTGGAGTTGGTGATAGAAAGGGCAGGTCTTTTATTTATACCAATCCCTCTGCAGGAAAAGGTAGTTCTTCATTTATAAGACCAGCAGATCAGAATGAATCTAAAGAGTATGAGACTATTGTTGAAACATTGGATGAATTTTTAATAAGTCATCGCGTAGCAAACATTAGAATGCTTAAAATTGATGTGGAAGGATGGGAATTACATGTGTTAAGGGGATCGGAATCTCTACTTCGAAGTCCTCAAGCTCCTATTATTTGTATTGAATACAGCGAATTAACTGGGAGTAATAATGATTCGGAAGATATATATTCTTATATAACCGAAATCAACAACTACCTGATTTATAAATTAGAAAAAGGAAAAGGAATGCCATCAAAGCTCTTTAAAATAAAGGATGCCTCAGAGTTGCCCCGCCATGACAATCTATTTTGCTTTCTTCCCGAGCAGTTAAAATCTTTGCCAAAAAGCTTATTTAACTAAACACAATGTCCAGCATCACAAAAAACGGCGTTATAACTTTTTTGTCTCAAATACTTATTTTTGCCATAGGGTTTGCAACGTCTATAATCCTTGCCAGGGTTTTAGGACCCGAGGGAAAAGGAATATATGCCTTAATAGTTCTTATTCCCGCGCTAATGCTTAAACTTGGTTCTTTTGGGATAGAGGCTGCGAATATTTATTTTACAGGAAGCAAACGATATAAAATTAATGATATTGCCTCAAACTCTTTGTTGGGAAGCATCTTGTTAAGTTCAATTTTAATTTTCTTGTTTTTTGGAGTATTTCATCTTGATATTTTTCAGAATTATCTTGCTTCAAATCAAATCAATCCTTTTTATTTGTGGTTAGTAGTTTTAACTGTTCCCTTTTCGCTCTTTTCCGGATTTCTGATAAGTATTTTTCTGGGGGCAGAAAAGATAACGATTTATAATAAAATAAATATATTTAACTCCACGTTTCAATTGATATTACTCACAGTTTTCCTGGTTATACTCAAGAAAGGCGTATTTGGTGCGGTAATTTCTTATGTCCTTGGCATTATTGGTGCCGTTTTAGTTATTATTCTACTTATAACAAAATTTACTAAAATCACCTTTTCTTTTAATCAAAGGTTGCTGAAGGATTCAACGAAATACGGGTTAAAGGCGTATTTTGGAAATCTTATCCAATTCTTAAACTACAGGTTGGATATTCTTTTAGTCGCCGCCTTTCTCACGCCTGCTTCGGTTGGTTTTTATAGCATATCCGTTGGAATAGCTGAAAGACTTTGGATGCTCCCCGGAGCAATTGCCACTGTGTTATTCCCGAAAATTTCCTCATTAAAAGATACAGAGGCAAACAACCTTACTCCAAGAATTGCGCGCCACACTTTTCTTATTATATTTATCCTTTCCCTGATATTAGCTTTATTAGCCAGGCCATTAATTAAAATTCTCTTTGGGTCTGCCTTCTTACCCTCTGTAATTCCATTAATAATATTGCTGCCAGGCATAATTGCCTTGGGGGGTTGTAAGATACTAACTGCTGATTTGGCTGGCAGAGGAAAACCTCAATTTGGCACTTATGCGGCTTTTGTTTCTTTGGCGGTAAACATTCCCTTAAACTTATGGCTTATTCCAAAATGGGGAATTTCCGGCGCTGCCTTTGCCTCAAGCGTTGCTTATATTACAGCCACTTTAATCGTAATGGTGGCTTTTGTTAAAATTTCTAATACATCGTGGGTTACGATTTTATTATTTAATAAGCATGATTTTCAGGATTATAAAAATCTTCTGGCTAAATTAAGAAAAAAAGGAAAACAAATGTCCAGTCGTTTTTCGTTTTTTGGCAGGAATTGAGTAACATTTTGATACAATAATATTTAGACTGAGCTTATGAAGTTCAAATTGCGAACGTCATTGAAAACGTCTGTTGTGCCCTAACACTTCTTTGGCATCCGAATTATATTATCAAATCGGATTGGTGGAACCTCTATCTGTGGTTCTTGAAATATCTGAGAGAAAAGGAGGCGTGGTTTGGGACAGTGAAGGAGGTTGGGAGAATAATGTTATCGAACCAGTCGGCTACTTAGGCATGGTTGCTTTTGAAAAAGACGCAAACTGAAGGGAAGGAATTAGTTGAACCATGAAGACCGTTCTTATTGTCTCTTTTAACTTTCCGCCTCTTGCAAAAGTATCGGTTGTCCGGGCCTTGAAATTTTGCAAATTTCTGCCTGAATTTCAGTGGAACCCATGGGTACTGACTGTTGATCAGCGTTATTATGGAAAGGCTATAGCTTCCGAACTACAGCCTGAAATGCATGCTCTGTATGTAAGCCGCCTACCCTATTTCAGGGTGCCTGCCGCAAGAACAATTATGGCATTACTATTTCCCCTGCTTGTTCTGCTGTTTGTCGCAAGAAACAGGCACAGAATAGATGCGATCTATATGGTAGGAAGTCCATTTCATCCCTTTATTATTACTCCCCTACTGACAAAAGCATTACGCATACCAGTTGTGCTTGATTTCCGTGATTCCTGGAGTATGAATTTTGGTTATGATGGCCAACCCAGGCATACCGTTAGAATTTTAAAAAGAATACAACGCAAATTTTATTTTCTAATAGAAAAAATTGCCTTGAGGTACACATCTGCTGCCACATTTGCCACCCAAATTTTGAAGACAGAATATATTTTAGCCCATCCGACATATTCCTCCAAATACCATACTATTTATAACGGATACGACGAGGATGATTTCAAGGGGGTTCAACCGCTTTCACTTACTTCTGGCAAAACAATTATTGTAGCAGGCCAGTTTTCAATTTACCTTGGGAACCAGTTGGAAGAGATATTAAAGGCTGTCCGTGATATTCCTGACCTCACTTTGATTTATGTTGGCAGCGAACATGAAATTATCCGAAACACTGCACATAAACTAGACATGCTGGAGCAGGTGATTATTCACTCCTTTAAACCCTATAGCTACATTTTACGATTACTTGCCGGTTGTGATTACGGGCTATTATCAAATGGAGTAATTAATGGCCTTGGAACAAAAATTTTCGACTACTTGGCCTTGAAAAAACCCTGTCTTTGCCTCGTCCCAAAAGGCTCTATCATTACGCAACTTTTTGGAAATGTGGAAGGTGTTTTTATTTCCGAAAAACCTCATAGCAAGAAGAAAATAGTAAACCAGCTCATCAAACTTATGCAAAAATCCAGCATTAATGCTGACGAACAACTGGTCAAATTCACCCGGCGTAACAGTACGAAAGAACTATCCCATATTTTAGACACCATCACACCAACACAATGAACATTTTCAGCCCCATGGCCACTGGCAACGGCGCTTATGTTGTCCACCAAGCCTTAGCCAATAAAATCCCCAATTACCATATCTGTGGTTACAATCCATATTGGACATTGTTTCTACCTGCGCTGCCTTTTTTATGCCGTCGGCAGGGTATCCCTGATATTATCCATACAACGCCGGATTATGCTGCCTTTTTCAAACGTGGAAAGATTCCTCTTGTTATTACTTTTCACAATTTTGTCTTGGACAAAGAGGCTGTGGCCCATAGCACATTGCTGCAACGGATTCATTATCAAACAGATCTGCAGTTTTTTACCCAAAAGGCTCTCTTTGCTGCAACAGTTGTTACGGCTGTCAGCCAGTTTACAGCTAAACTGGTCAAGAAGGAGTTAGGGTATCGTGGCAACGTACAGGTTATTTATAATGGAGTGGATACAAATACGTTCTTCCCAAAACAAAAAAAAGAAACACAGTTAATCAAAGTTTTGTTCAGCGGTAATCTGACCCGACGTAAGGGTGTGGATCTGCTGCCGCTTATTGCCGAAAAGTTCGATACAAATATTGAAATACTCTATACCACCGGTTTACGTACCAAAAAAACGCTGCCCGCTCACCCTAATCTGAAAAATATAGGGGCTATCTCATATTCTGATATGCCAAAAGTATATCAAGATGCAGACATCCTGCTTTTCCCGACCGTCAGGGAAGGATTTGGCCTGGCAGCAGCAGAAGCCATGGCCTGCGGTCTGCCGGTGGTTGCAAGTAATTGCTCTGCAATTCCAGAGTTGATTGACAACGCTAAGGGAGGGTTTTTATGTCCGGTTGGAGATGTAAAAGCCTTTGCGGAACAAATCAATCTTCTGGCTGATTCACCAAAATTAAGACATGAAATGGGAGAATACAATCGCTCAAAAGTCGAAAAGCTTTTCACTGTTCAACGAATGGTGAACAAATATAGGGAACTGTTTGAGGAAGTTCTAAGTTAACGAGGGATAGATTCAATCAGAGCTGCATGCTGCCGAACAATTCTATCCCAATCATACCGTTCTATAACAAACCGCCTACCTTTTTTCCCCACAGACCGGCCCATTTCCGGGTCATCCAACAACGAAATAATCTTTTCAGCAAGCTTTTGTACGTTCTTTTGTGGGACAATAAATCCTGTTTTCCCGTCAATAATAATATCCTTCATGGCGGGAAGGTCGGTGACTACAGTTGCGCATTCACACCCCAGGGCCTCAACAAGAACCAATCCAAATCCTTCCCGGTCACCATCGTTCGCAATTACTGATGGAAATACTACTACATCTGACGTCTGATAAAGAGCCGGAAGAAATTCATTTTTTACGGCTCCCAGAAATCGGACATGATCGCTTATCCCCAATTTTTTAGACTGTGATTGTAAATTACCTTTTTCCGGACCATCTCCGGCTATACGTAAAGATGCTTGTGGATGTTTTTTCAGAATCAGCGGCAGTGCGTCGATCAGATAACGCAGCCCTTTTTTTTCAACAAGACGTCCGACAAATAAAAGGGAATCCTTGTTTTGCCTTGTTTCTGGTGGGACAAATCGATTTTTCAGGTCGGTTCCCATTGGGATAACATGAACCTTTTCATGGTCAGCGCCCAGCCTTTTGACCTCTTCACGCATGCTCCGACTGACGACGGTCAGAGCCTCCGAGTTTGCGATAATCCATTTTTTAAGCCGTGTCAGGAGCCGTCCCTTCAGGCCATACAAATCCCCACCATGGGAAGTACACAGAAGAGGTATCCGGCGGTTGCTCAAAAAAATGGCTATAACTGCAATAAGGCCTTGGGGGATCAACCAGTGAGCATGAATCAGGTCATATCGATAGCGACGCAGGATACGAATTGTGGAAATAAGCTCACCAGCAAAAAAGAAAGGAATCAGGCCGTAATAGCCTGGAGATCTCTTTACTTTGGCCAGTATTCCGCCCCCCGTGCCGTAGGCCAGTCGTTCCCACGGCGCAAGAAAATACCGAAACCGCGTTACCTGTAATCCGGCAAGCTGTTCTTCTATCGCAGCGCCAGGATAATGAGGGGCAAGGACATGAATATCGTAATGCTTTTTAAGCCGAAGAGATAATTCATAAACAAAAGGCGGGTCAGTGTCATCCTTCCATCGGGGAAATGTAGATGCCAATACCAGCAACCGTTTACGACATTTCATCTTTATCCCCTTCACTCCTCTCAAACCTCATCTGACAAATCTGCTCTGACACAAGTCCCATCATAAATATGACTATGGAGGTGGTAAACAAAAGGGCGCTCATGTTGGTAAAACGTCCCCAAATACAAAATGTATAAAAATAATAAAACAAACCTGTCAGAAACGTAACAAAACTTACGGGAAGAAATATCCTGAAAGGGGAATAGAGTGTGCAGATTTTTATAATGATCATAAAAAAACGGACGCCGTCTTTAAACATGCTTATGCCGCTTTTCCCTGATCTGCGCATCTTCGCCTTGACAGGAACATATTTTACCGTCCTTCCGTTTCTCAAAACACTTAGCGTCAAGGTTGTGGGATATGAATATGTGTTTGGAAGAAGATATAGTAAATTATGAGCAATATCCGCCTTAACCGCCCTAAATCCGGAAGTAAGATCTTCAACACGGAACTTTGCAACATATGATGCTAACCAGTTGTATGCCGTGTTGCCTACAGTACGTCCTAAAGAAGCATGATTTCCTTTCGATCGTGCGCCGACAACCATATCGAATTCAGGAAAATACTTCAGCAATTTTTCTATATCGTCCGGCTCATGCTGGCCATCTCCGTCCATGAATACCAAAACATCACCGGACGCAATTCTTATACCGCTTTTAATGGCAGCGCCGTTGCCAATATTATAGGGATGGCTGTAAACAGTAGCGCCTGTATTTCTGGCTACAGCAGCCGTATCGTCTGTTGAGCCGTCATTTATGACGATGATCTCAAATTTGGGATAAAGGGCTCTGATTTTTAATATGAGATTACCGATTGTTTGGGCTTCATTATGGGCCGGAATGATGATTGAGACATCTTTATTCATTTTCTATTTGCACGTTCCTTAAGCTGCGAACCTGGTAATATTTTCTTTTCTCGAAAAGTTATCTATGCAATCTGTCACTATTTTCAATAAGCTTTTCATATGCTTCTTCCGGTGAAATACTATACATCTGTGCCATCCGCTCCAAGGTCTCATCCAAGCGCTTCTCTGCCTCTGATGATCTCTCCTCAGGCGTCAACTTTAAGAAGGCTTCCATCATTTCAATCCATTTTTTTTCATAATATCAGACACAAAGACCTCTTCTCACAATTTCTATCAAAGTTATTTCGCTTTGCTCCACAGTTGTTTCAGGGGACTTTAAATATGATAATATTATCATATTTGTAAACAACCATTATATATACCAATATCAAACTAAATGCCACAGTTAATAATATAGTTTAGTCCGGCAATCTTTGTTTCAGGGGTGCGAAACTTGAGTTATTTCCATTATCATATATCCCTTTGATTCATAAATCGGCTTCCAGCATTCTTTCACAAGATCCAGGAAGCGGAAAATTGTCTTTTCCGGAAAATTGTCATGCAGATACTTATTCACAAGATTTGTTCGCATCAGTATATGAGTGCAATCCATGGATTGGAGATATACTTGAAAATCCTGTTTATCTGCGGAAGCTTTGACCATGCCGTTTAAGGTATTCATGCCAAATGATCTTTCATGATAATATGGTCTGTTCAGATAATAGCCCCGTCTGCCGAGAAACATCAGGAAAATCCTGACATCATCCGGAAGATTTTCGTTGATATACTGCATTGCAGGATAGCTTCCTACGTTGCGGCTTAAAAATTCATCTTTTGTTTCCTGATTAAGGATGTATTTTACAGGCTGGACAGTATTGAAATAGTTCTTTAAGTACAAAAAATTAAAAGAAATAAGAATTACTGTAACGGTAGATATTACAATCAACGCAGCGCGGCGAATTATGCCGGTTTTTTTGTCGGCCCATTCAGCAACGTTCTTTATCCCAATGACACTCAGAATAGCCAGGAATGGAACTATCGGCAGGATGTATCTTATGCGTATAACTGTGAGAAAATATGCCATAAAAAAGAAAAAGACTGAAAAGAGCAAGAAAAATACCTTGTCACGGTTTAACTTTTTGTTCAGAAAAGCGAAAGGGAGCATGATTATGAGAATCGGGTTCAGGACGCCGTCAAAATACTGAACAGAACCATCCTTTCCCTGGAAAAACATTCGAATTGGAATGAAAAGTGTTTCCAGGAAACTTTCGCCGAACATAACCCCTCTTCTCTGGAAAATACTGGCAGTCCAGTTGCTCTTAGCGGTTACAGTAAGGCCGCTGCTACTATCGCCTGCATGATGAATGGCTTTAAAAAAGCTGTCAAAGAGCGGGTAGATGGGGTTTCCCGTCTGGATATAGTTTTTAATAAACCAGGGAGAGACGACAAGAAGGGCAATGGCAAAGAATGTGACGCCATATCGCAGCGCCGGCAGTCCTTTTTTCGTATCTCTTGAATAATAGAAAACTATCATCAGGTTTAAAAAGAACCATGCAATCAAGGCATTATACTTGGATCCTGCTGCAATGCCCATACAGACGGCGGACAGGATGAGCCATTTTGCATCCACGTAATCATCATCCCTCCATCTGACAAACGCAAGGATGCTCGCGGTTGCAAAAAAGACCATTCCAAGGTCTATATAAGCTGTTGTTGAAAGGCGGGCAACAGCGGGCGTGCTGAAGAAAATCAGAAAACCCAGAAACCCACAGTTTTTGCTTAACCTGTTCTTAAGATAGCAGTATATCAGCAGCCCTGTGCCGAAACCGAATGCAAAATGGATAAACTTTGGGACTATATCATTTTTGAAATAGAGAGGGATGAGATAAAGAAGATCAATGTTCATGGGATAGTACGAAAAATCCGCCCAGGGAATCTCGTAAAAGCCTCCATGCGCGAGCCAGAGCTTGGGAATAGCCAGGTGATGGATGATGGCGTCACGGGATATGGGAGGGGTCAGATTTAAGATAACTTCCAGACATAAGAATGCAAAAATGGTGATACATAAAAGAAGTGTAATTATATTGTCTATGGTTTTACTTTTCATTTTTCGCCAGGCGGAATGCTTTGAGGTTAGCGAATGACCTTGCCTTCCCATAAATCACGCAGGAAATTTCTATACGGCATTATTCGTATCCTGCCATGAACTCTCTCTTCCCTCTCATTGCATACTACTAATGCCTTCCGTGGCAAATATTCCTCTATAAAGGCATTCAGGGGCTGTAAATCCCTTTTCTCGATACGGGTCGAGCCCTTTACTTTGATTGCAACTTCGCCTCCACCCAGCACAAAGTCGACTTCTATGCCTGATTTTGTCCTCCAGAAATTGATTTTATAATCGATTTCATTGTAGGAATTATAAGCCGCAATCTCCATCAAAATAAAATGCTCAAATGCTTTCCCGAACAATTCACCTTTTTTTTCCTCAATATGCCGTTTTGTCACAGCGCCGGCAACTCCCACATCAAACAAGTAGAATTTTGCCGCCTTGGTGATGACCTGCCGGTTTTGTCTCCTCTTAAATGGTTCTATCATAGCGCCTAAAAGCGTATCCACGAGGATCTGGTAATACTCCTTTACAGTTTTGGAATCTACACCGCAGTCACGCGCTATATTGGAATAATTCGTAAGCTCTCCGTGTGAGTATGCCATAGCATCAAAAAACCTGGAAAATGCTGGAATGTTCCGGGTTAACCCCTCATCAAAAACCTCTTCTTTTAAATAATCCTGTGTATAGGCCCTCAAGAATTTCTTATAGTTTTCCTTAAGATAATGATCCGGTATCATACCGCGATTTAATACTCTTAACAGATCCCAGTTCTCCAGTTCAAACGTAACAAATGGAAACATCTCATAACGCCATGCCCGGCCCCCAAGAAGGTTAGCCTTTCCTCTCTTCAGCTTTCGTGCGCTTGATCCGCACAGTATAAAGCTCAAACCCTTATTTTCAATCAGCCAGTGTACTTCGTCTAAGAGTTGAGGAATCTTCTGCACTTCATCCAGAATCACAGGGTAATTCAGGACATCAGTTCCCTTTGCAAGCAACCGTTCCCGCAAAAGAGCAGGTTTCTTGGAGAATTCAAGAAACAGATCGGTTTGAAGAAAATTATACACAAGGCTGCCTGGAAACCTTGCTTTCAGATAAGTCGATTTTCCTGTCTTTCTTGGCCCCCACAAAAAAGCAGACTGCCGTGGCGGAAGATCTATATTCAGGATTCTCTTGATATTTTCC
>DAOUSD010000031.1 GCA_030627405.1 Deltaproteobacteria bacterium | reverse complement strand
GTACTTATAAGCTCATACCCCTCAATAAAAAAAGAGACGCGTTAGAAGGACAAATTGTTGTTATTCCAAGGTGTTAAGTGTTTTTGTCAAAATCTTGCAAAAGGAGACTCGATAGCTTTCCTTGAATTTTGGTTATAAGGTGGCCGGCAATGGAGGTAAGCAATGATAAAAACAAAAATACTCTCTCCGGATTGACTGCGCAGGATAACCGCCAGCTTTGCATTTATTGAGCATCGCTTTTTACGTGACGGATTTTGGGAGGGTCTCTCCCATCGTGAACTATTACTTTATCTGTTCCTTCTACTGGTGGCAGATCGGAATGGAGTTTCTTACTACAGCTACGATAAAATTTATTCGCTTTTAAGAATTCCCATAGATGAATACCTAAATGCCAGGAATGCTTTGATTGATAAAGACTTAATCGCATTTGACGGATATTTTTTCCAGGTACTCTCTTTGCCGGAAAAACCCGTAAACCAGCCTTTAAGACTTCTTAAATCTCAGCAGCAAATGGAAAAATATGATCCGGCCACGATATGTAATCTTATCGGCCAATCGCTTAAGGGAGACTGAACATGGTTAAGGCGCTATCTGTTGCAGAGCGATTAGAAAAAGCCGTCAGTGATTATCTGTTATGGATGATATCCAATGGGTATGCTGACAGCACCAGTATGCGGTATCAGCAGATATTAACGTATTTCTCCCGTTTTATAACCCAACTGGCAATTCCATGGGATGCTGTTTTTACGTTTGACACATTAAAAGGCTTTCAAAAAGAATCCGGGCTTATCCGTGCATCGCATGCGGTAAGGGGACTTTCCCGGTATCTGTTTAAGCAAAACAAAATAAAGAGACCGATAGAAAAACCGGTTCAGCCGTTGCCGGAAGTTTTCGAAGAATACATCGATTACTATACCCGCGTAAAAGATATCAGTCGCCTTCAGATGCTGCGCGCAAGAAGAACACTGACCGCCTTTGGCGATTATCTTGACAAAAACAGCATCATGCTGAAAACGGTCAGGATTGAACAGATCGACGCTTTTCTTGCGGCGCATAACAGGAACTATGTAAAGGGAACCAGCGGAACACACCGTTCGATACTTCGTGGATTTTTAGCATGGCTGCACCAGAACCGGATATTGAAAAGAAATTTTGCCCCATTGATTATCGGAGCGCCTGTTTTTGCGCAGAGCATACCACCGAAGTTTTTAAGACCGGATGAAATAAGGTGTTTGTTTGAAAGCTTGACCGGTACTACACCATTAGAACTCAGAACAACCGCCATGATTTGCCTGGGATTCTACATAGGGCTCAGGCCAAAAGAAATCAGCCGGATACGACTTAACGACATTAAATTTAAAAAACAAGAGATTTGCATACCGGATCGGAAAAACACAAACCCGGCCAGACTTCCTTTGCCTGATCGTTGCATCAAAGCCGTTGCCGCCTATATTATGGGAGGTCGTCCAGCGACAGACAACCGCAGTCTTTTTATCACTGATCGCGTGCCATACCGGCAGATATTGCCGGTTACCGTCAGCAAGGATATCGCCGGCGCAATGAAAAAGGCGGGTCTGTCTTCAGCCGCCTATTGGCTTCGTCATACATACGCGCAAAATTTACTGGAAGCAGATATCCCGTTTTTTGAAATCAAAGAGATGATGGGGCACGACAGCATACAAACAACCCGGCGATATCTCCATGTTCACACAAAATTAATGCGCAAGGTTTTTTTTGATGACGATGCCTTTTAAAAGCTTTCTTTCGCTGCGACTGGAAGAATATGTCAATTACCGAAAAACTCTGGGATTTAAAATAACATCCATAAAGTCCCATTTAAAAAACTTCGACCGATATCTTCTAAACGCAACGCCCCAAATGGATTTGTCCCCTTACTTTTTCCTTGAGTTTAGAAAAAATATCAACGGATCTCCACGAACGGTAAATAATACACTGTCTGCAGTAAGAGGCTTTTATAACTATATGGTGCGAAATGAATATGTGTCCCAAAATCCACTGCGGGATATCCCGCCATATAAAGAAAACGTCTTTATACCGTTTATCTTTTCCCGCAAAGAGACAGATGAGATACTTCATGCCGCGCAGAAACAGATACGCCATGACAAAAAGTATTTTTTAAATGACATGATGGTGTATACCGCCATCATGCTTCTTGCCAGATGCGGCATGAGAATATCCGAACCACTCAGTCTGCATCTGAAACATTATCGCAGAAATGAAACTACTATCTATATTGAAAAAACTTTCGTTCTACAAAGACCGTTTGATACCGGTTCCAAGGGCAGCATTAGATGAATTGAATAATTATCTTGCCGTAAGAAAAACATTATTTTGCGATGACAATCCTTACCTTTTTCCGGAAAAAGCAGGTAAAAGCATATCTGCCAATCGAATATATCCTGTCTTTCATCAGGCCGTCGAAAATATTGGTATAACCGAACCTGCAAGGATTGTAAACAATATGCGGTTTGGAGCGCCGAGACCGCACAGTTTGAGGCATTCTTTTGCAGTAAACACGCTTAAACGGATAAAGGACAAGGGAAAGTCGCCCCAACAGGCGCTGCCGGTTCTTTCTGTCTATATGGGACATAGCAAATACAGATATACGGCTGTTTATCTGAAGCTGACAGATGCTAAACACCGCCGACATCTGGTGGATTTTACCATATCAAGGCAGGAGAAACTATGAATCTCAATGCCTGCCTTTGCCGGTATTTTATAGATTATTTGCCGGGAATAAAAGGCGTAAGTCCTGAAACCGTTAAAACTTACAAAGACGCGTTCAAGCTTTTTTTAAAGTTTTCGTCAAAACATCTTTCCAAAGCGGTTCCTGATCTCGGGCTCGAAGATATTACACCTGCGCTGATCCTCTCTTTCCTTGATTACATAGAACAGCAAAGAAAAAATAGCATAAGAACACGCAATGCCCGTTTGGTTGCCTTAAAATCATTTGCAAAAATGCTCCGGCTTTTGTACCCGGAACATCGCGAAATATCGGAAATGATATTCAACATACCACAGAAACGTTTTGGAAAACGACTGATCGGTTATATGGATTATGACGACATACTTCAAGTGTTTGGTTCAGTTGATTTGAGAAAAAAAGAGGGATTCCGTGATTACACAATTCTGCATCTTCTTTTTGACTCAGGCGCAAGAGCAAGTGAAGTTGCCGATCTGGAAATCCATTTTTTCGATTCTCACAAAAAGACACTCATCATAAAAGGCAAGGGAGGAAACTATCGTCTGATAGAACTCCAGCCCAAAACAATCGAATTTATTGAGCGCTATATAAAAAAATACAGACCCGTTCCCAAGCCAATATACAGTAATCGCCTGTTTATAAACCAGCGCTGTGAAGGTTTTACAAGAAACGGCATTTATCGTGTTTGCAGAAAATATCTTTCAAAAGCGCTTCCTGCCAAACAACTGGAGAATCTCAATTCCGCACACAGCTTCAGACATTCTTGTGCGGTGCATCTGCTTCTTTTGGGGAAGTCGCTGACAGATATAAAAAATCACCTGGGTCATGAGAATTTGAAATCCACCATGATCTATCTGCACCTGAATGTATCCCGGAAACGTGAAGTCCAGAAAAAGTTTATCAAATATATCCAATCAGCAATATCTGAGGAACCGAAAATTGATGAATTGCTGAACTGGGAAAACAAGGAGGAAATTTTAGACTGGCTTGATGATCTTTAGGAGTATGGCGTCTAACCAGATATGGATAAGTGCGAAGATGCCGGAATTATTATGTTGCGAGACCGTTTGAAAACGCCTATTGATAAGTGTAACATGTTGTTATATAAAGGAATATGGAATTGTTTGGATTTTGGTCTTAAATTTTGTTAATTCAACAGGTTATAGAGACTCGCAACATAAGCGCCGTTATGTGTCTTGTTTATGATGCAAGACCCAGCACAAAAGACGTTGATGCTATTTTTCAACCATCTGAAATTATAAGAGAGGCGGCCAAAGAGATTGCGAATGAGTATGAACTAGTGAATGATTGGCTAAATGATGGCGTTAAAGGATTCCTTGTTGAGCATCCAAGAAAAGCATTTCTTAACTTGTCGCATTTGGTCGTTATGGTTGCTGATCCGGAATATATGTTGGCAATGAAATCCCTTTCAGCAAGAATTGATGGAACAGACAGTAAGGATATTGAGTTTTTAATCAATAAATTAAAGATCACTACTGTTGATGAAGTATTTAAGATAATAGATAAATATTATCCACGTCGAATTGTCAAACCGGCGACTCAATTTTTTTAGAGGAAGTATTTGATGAAATACAGGACAATTCAAGAAGCTAAGATGGCTATGTTGAAAAGTGGGGAAAACTGGCGAATTCCATTTATGGAATTTGTTGATGATTTACGTCGTACACGCGATCATAGTCTAATAGAGAAGCCTTTCTCCTTAAATGATGAAAATATCGATTCACTATTGGCTTCAACAATAGAGTATTTATGTGATGAAATGGGAATTGAAACGCCGAACTGGATATGGAAAGTTCCATCTTGCAAAGAGCCTTGGTTTGTTTCCGGATATGATAATTTAAAAGCAATATCGATAGCAGAAAGTCCTGTGTTTTTTCGCAGAAGGAAAATATTTGTATTGGAAAATTTTCTTTCACGAGTATAAAATAAAGAAACGCAGGCAGATACAAGGCCATAAGGAAAAGTGCCGAATCCATCAATCAGACCAGACTTCAGGCCCTGACCAAAAAGGAACACTGTTTCAATGCTGAAATTTCCGGAGATTTTCCTGAACATATCTACCCTACCCAAGCAACTCTCCTGCTTAAAGAGTGGGCGCAGGTGATGTTTGTGCGCAATGATCCCTCTGTTGAAAAACTCTATTCAAAATTCGATGTTGGGCGTTCGATGTTGGATGTTCATAGCTTTTTAGCTTAATAGTATAGAGATTCCCGATTTATTGACTATTAAATCAAGGGGTCATAAAAAGTCCGCCCGATAGGGCGCTAAAATAAGAAGGCAGCCTCATCTGAAAATCTATACTTGTTTCATGACAATTTATATGATAGAAATGATTTTATCATTCGCTTAAAAATAACATAGGCATCCTTTATTTGCCGGTTTACATTTTTTTGATGTCGGTTCTTGCCTTCAAGTATTTCCACCTTATTTACTCATGCACAACAACCATTACTCGCCACTTCTTCTGCTCCCTAATACTTTCCGGGCTTTTTATGGAGCTTTTCCTGGCCTGCATCCTGTACAGGAGCAGGCAATCAGACCCATTCTAAAAAGCAGGGATCTCATTATCCAGTCAGCCACCGGTTCCGGCAAGACCGAGGCTGTGCTGGCTCCTTGCCTGGAACGGATAATCCGCTCCGGATTGACCGAATCAGCCATCTACATCGTACCGACCCGCGCACTGGCTTTTGATATCCGCCGCCGGTTTGAATCAGTTCTAATCGAACGGCTGGGACTCCGGTTTGCCATTCGTACCGGCGACATCAAACGTGCCGGTGGTGGTTGTCCCGACATCATGCTCACAACACCGGAATCACTGGATGTGATGCTGGGCAGCTCCAATTCTGATTTGCGGGGTTTTCTCTTGCGGGTTCGCACGATAATTATTGACGAAGTCCATCCGTTTATCCATCAGTATCGAGGACGTCAATTGGTCTATGTGCTGCAACGGCTGGAACGCCGGATCGGCAAACAGTTGCAGAAAATTGCCCTGTCGGCGACTATTGCCGATCCCGATGTTGTTATCCGTTTCCTTGGTTTCAGTCCCGATACCGTTCTTCTAACTGAAAATGTCAGCCGTCAAATTTTTCCCCGCCTGATTCACCTTAAAAACGATGAACACGAACTAATAACTTTACTTGACGACCTGTACCGGGAATGGAACTATCGAAAAATTCTGATCTTTGCCAACAGCAGAGGCCGGTGTGATAAAATTTTCGGATTGTTAAACCGGCAGGGGCAATTCATGGGGATGGCTGAACTGCATTACTCCAACCTCAATGCCAAAGAACGACAAATCGTTGAAAAAAGGTTTCGTCAACGGACCCGGTCGGTTTGTATTGCAACCAGTACACTGGAGCTGGGCATTGATGTAGGTGATGTGGATGCGGTGATTCTCTTTGAGCCGCCGGATTCTGTTGCCACTTTTCTTCAGCGGATTGGCCGGGCTAACCGCCGTCAGGATACGATTCATTTCTGGGGCATCTGCCGTGGTGAACAGGCTGGAAAACAAATGCTGCGTTTTCTCGCTCTGCTGCGTCTCGCCAGTCAGGGCAAGGTGGAATCCCCTCTTTCTAAATATTTACCAAGTGTGCTGAGCCAGCAGGTGATTTCATGTTTGTACGAAAAAAAACGGCTCTCCCTTGCTGCGCTTCAAGATCTCTTTTCTTGCAGGGCAGGAACAGATGACCATTCAATTCTTAATGATATATTCCAATCTCTTCTGAAAAAAAACTGGCTTAAAAAGTCCGGCATGAACGGTCTTTATACCGGTGGCTGGCAGTACCGGGATGCATTGCTGGAGCATCGGATCTGGAGTAATTTTCCGAAAAATGAAGAAGAGTACAGGCTTGAAGTGTCTGGCGAGTCCGTGGCCGATATTCCTGAATCCATTGTCAAACAATTCGAGCCCGGCGACCGGGTACTTCTTGCCGGCCGGCGGCTGCGAATTTTATGGATTGATGAGGGGAAATGCAAGCGGGTGCTGACTGAACCTGCTGACCGGCTTGATGAAAAAGAGCTTTACTGGCTTGGCATGGGGTGTCACGTTTCCTATGAAGTGGCGCAAGCCATGCGGGACGTGCTGAAATCGGAAAAAACCGGTGAAAACGAGGCAGCGCCGGGGCTTTTTTCCCGTACACGCAAACTTGTTCGCAACGAGTTAAATAAAGAGAAAAAGGCTGTTGTGCTGGATAACGGCATTGAGGTAATCCTCTCTGCAAACGGCATGTACCAATACCGGACATTCCTCGGCGTAATCGGCAACATGATTCTTGCGTGGAGTATCAAAGATAAATTTGCAAATCACATAGAGAATCTTCGTGTGGTATCCGATGAGATTGGTCTGGAATGCTCCCATTGGATTCAATTTGAAAAACTCTCTCTTCCTTTAGAGCCAAAAGACTTTATCGCCTGGATTAATCGTCACTTCAAGGTGATGCGGGCAATGTTCCCTTTAAATTCCTTTTGCGCCACCCTTCCGAAAGAATTAATACTGCGTGAACTGAACGATTTTATCTATGATAAGCGCCTGATTGTTTTTTTCAAACAATACTTGAGCGGATCATCTGAAATCGTGCAAGGTGATCCCAGCAATCTTGATTTCCGGAACCTTGATTCCATGCTCAGGCATCCGGAGAAAAAAGTCATTGCCTTTCTTGATACGCCCTCCCTTGCAGAGCCTTTGCTGACATGGGAAAAAAATCGCCGGACAATCGGCATTCCTTTTTCCATATGCGAAGATGCGCGTTACCGGACCCGGCCTTTGACAGGAACCATAATCGGTGAATACTTCCGTCATCAACAATGCAGCCGATGGCTGAGCTTTCACTTTCTCCTGCCCGAACATCAACCGTTCAGGCGTACTCAGGTAGATGATGAGCTGACAACCCTGCGCATGGCAAGAGGACGGGAATTTGAAAGAAAAATACTGACTGATTTAGGCAAGCAGAATGAAATCCTTACCATCATTTCAGAAAAAGACGAAACCGGAAAAATGCGATCATTAGAGGACAGGTTTAATGAGACCTGTGCGCAATTGCAGGGACTGGTGCGGCAGAACTCTCTTGCCAACAATGTCTATCTGGCGCAGGGCGTTTTGATAATTGATGATATTTTGTCCCCATCTCCTGCATTTTTTAACAGGCAAGCCGGCAAAAAAATCTCCATCGACGGGGTTGGTATTCCTGATCTGATCCAGGTATCACAGGGAAAAGAAAAAACTCTACTTCAGGTCGGAGACATTAAAAGCAGTTCTGTTCCCCGCTATTACCAGAAGTGGCAAGTGGCGTTTTATGCCTTTCTGCTCAAGACATTGATCCATACCGACATGGCGCGGTTTCAGTCTCTTGCGTCCTCTCGGAATCAATCGTTTTCCTGCGAAGTAAAAGTGGCGGACACCGGTTTTCTGCTCATTCGCTCGCCTCTTAATGACGCTCCACAGCGCCATACCTTTGACCTGCGGCCTTATATAACCACGTTTAAAGCAATTTTTAGAAATCTTAATACGTGCCTCTCCGGTTCTCCATCCAAAGCATTCTATCAATTGCAGAAACACTGCACCGGCTGCCCTTATTTCGAATTTTGTTATCAGCAGGCCCTGGCCAAAGAGAATGTTCAGTTTATCCCTCATCTGACGTTTGGCACCCTGCAGAAAATACGCTCTCTCGGTATGAAGAGTCTTGAAGAAACCTCGGCCTGGTTTGCATCCTCTCATCAAAAAAATGCTATTGATACAGAGCAGCCACCTGTATCCTCTCAGAGTCTATCGCCTGCCTGTGGTGCAAACGCTTCTTCCGGCAATAGACCACCATTTGCGCCTTTTCAAAGAGAGCGTCTTCAGGGCGCTCTTAATGCATTGCTCCACAACAAAATTGCCATCGTAAAAAAAAAGACCGGCTTGTTTCCCGCCAACATCTCAACAGCCTTTTTCCTGCATCTAATTCATGACCCGATTTCAATGCAGCCCTGCGGGGTTGGTCTGGGTATCCAAAAGAGAGGTGAAGACCTGAAAACATTTACCTGGACAACATTTACCTCGCAGGTAAGCGATAAATTACGGGATGGCACAAGCGTCGACTCGGACCCGCATCAGGTCTGGCAGAATTTTTCAAATTGTTTTCAAGAACTCTGGCGGGCCGCAATCGATAATGGGAGGGGACCACATATTTTCTTTTTCGGAGCGACTGTCAGGCAGGGGGTAAGGAATTGGGCCGTGCTTATGGAAGATATGCATGTATGCGGACTTCTTCATTATGGCCTTAATCCTCATTGGACAGACTTGCGGCAGGTGCTTCAGAAGCATTTTTTGCTGCCGCTTCCCGGCAACATGACCCTTTTTGCACTGAACCGAATGCTAAGGCTAATAGATGAATCTGAAATTCCTGTTCCTGACACTCTTTTCCAGGGGGACAGGCTGCCTGATGCGGAAATGAACGGCAAGAACGGTAAAGAGGTAATTCAAGCATATCTTGCAACAATTCTGAAACTCAAGGCAAAGCTTCAAAAATGGATTTTGTCACATCTCGAAAGCGATTGGACTCAGGAAGAGTGGTGGATTATTCCAGAGGGCGGATCGACCAGGGCTGAGGCATATCAACACTTTATCGAAGCAGAAAAAGCCTGTCAGGAAACAGACATAAAAGCCTTGCGGGAGTTTTCACTCGAAGAGCGGGTGGAACGTTTCCGGGCATTGGGACCCCTTGACTTTACCGGCACGGTTCTTGATGACGAGGGACGATTCCTTTATATGTTTACCATTGCCGATGAGTCCGGACTTTCCAAATTTCGTAGCGGAGACTTTCTGAAACTGGTTCCTTCGGGTGTCGATGACCTGCAAAGCGGCATGTCTGTAATCATGGCTCAGTATTCGCCCCAGATCGGCGAGGTGGCCCTGCATTCGCGTCAATACGCTAATATGAGGTTGCATAAAGGCATTTCATATTCCCTGGAAGAAGATGGGGATGACTGGAACACGCCCAAATTGCTTCAGGTGGTGCAAACTATCTATTCTACAAGGGTCAGTCATCCTTTGACAGATCTGTTTGCCGGCAAATGGGATTTTGAACAACCGTCTGACTGGCAGGAGTGGGTACGCGGGTGGCTTCAGTCCGAGGGAGCTGTGGCCCAATTGAATCAGTCGCAGCAACATGCATTGCAATTGCCTTTTCAATACGCATTAAGCCTGATTCAGGGCCCACCGGGAACCGGCAAGACAAACCTTCTCGGCTGGATTCTGATCGCCTTGATTCGCCACGCACAAACAACCGGCAGCAAGCTTCGTATTGCTGTAAGCGGTTCTACACATCAGGCAATTGACCAGGTACTGAGCAAGGTGGTTAATCTGGTGAATACCCACAATTTGCAGGATTTTCCGGCACGTTGCGTTAAATTGGGAAGATGGGAAGGCCCGGAGTTCGAAGAAGAAAATAAAAACATGCAGGTGGAACCGTTGACAGACGCCAGCCAGGCTTTACTCTCTCCTTATCTTATTCTTGGATCGACCGGTTACGGGTTGTATAATATGTTCCAAAACCACAACAACAGCGGTACATCCCCCAAACCATTTGATTGGGTAATCTTTGATGAAGCATCACAGATGCTGGCGCCTCAGGCCATGCTGAGTCTGATTTACGGCAAAGGTAATTTTATCTTTCTCGGAGATATCCACCAGTTGCCGCCGGTAATCCGCTCGGCAACATTCAAGGAAGAGCCGTGGAGCGAGACTCTGCGTGACGAATCAATTGAAACGGAAGTGAGACGTTCATTGCTCAATATTCTGCTCCAGCATTATCCGCACCATAGCAAACAGTTAGATATAACCTATCGGATGAATGAGGAGATCTGCATGTTTCC
>DAOUSD010000324.1 GCA_030627405.1 Deltaproteobacteria bacterium | reverse complement strand
CTTTCATGTTTCCATGCGCAGCAGTGCTCTCGGGGAAGATACCAGGGATGCCTCTTTTGCCGGGCAGTATCGGTCTCTGCTCAACGTGAGCAGAGAAAATCTGATCCTTGCCTACAAGGAGATCCTTGCCGGCAAATATTCCGTTCCGGCAGTTTCCTATCGTTTGAACAAGGGATTTCGTGATGAAGATATTATTATGTGTGTCGGCTGCATGACTATGGTTGATGCCGAAGCCGGTGGCGTCATGTATTCGGCAGATCCAGGGAATATACGTCATGAGTGCATTATAATTAATGCTGCCTGTGGGCTTGGCAAGTCGGTGGTGGATGGAAGCATAGCTCCGGATCTTTTTGTTCTTTCCAAACAAGATCCGAAAATCATATTGAAAAAAGAGATCAGCGTCAAACGGCAGCAACTTGTTTCCGGCTCTTCGGAAGGAATACGCCTTGTGGATGTGGCAGGAGAACAAGCGAACAATCCGGCAATTACCGTCGAACAAGCTGTTTTGTTAGGCGAATTGGCCCTCCGTCTGGAAAAACATTTTGGCACTCCCCAGGATATTGAATGGGCTTTTGAACCGGACGGTTCTGTCTCGATTTTACAAAGCCGGCCGCTGATGGTGCTTGGCAAAGAACTGACAGGGATTAAGGATATTCCCGAATCAAGGGTTGACCTTCCGGTGATTCTGACCGGTGGTGTAACAGCCGCCCCGGGGGTAGCCAGCGGCCCGGCCTTTGTAGTTGAAACAACTGTAGATATGTTGCAGTTTCCTTCCGGAGCCGTGCTTGTGACCAAAAATCCCCTGCCTAAGTGGGCGGCGCTCTTAAATAACGCTGTTGGCGTCGTTACAGATAGAGGAGGCGTCACAGGTCATATGGCGGCCGTGGCACGTGAATTCAAGGTTCCCGCCCTTATGGGGACTTCAACCGCCACGGAGCATATCCGAAATGGAGACCTCATTACTGTCGATGCGACAGGCGGCACGGTTTATGCCGGAAGGGCGGAATCCCTTCTTGAGAAGGCGGCTGAAAAGACAAGCTTAATGAAAGGAAGTCCTGTTCACAAGACCCTTGGCAATGTTTTAAAATATATTGCGCCACTCAATCTTACCGATCCGGATGCATCAAATTTTACACCTGAAGGATGCCGGACTATACACGACATTATCCGCTTTGCTCACGAGATGTCTTTGAGCGAGCTTTTTGGGTTCAAAAAGAACGCTTCTTTCCCGGAGCATTTAGCCAAGAGGTTGGTTATTGATGTTCCTATGCAATGGTGGGTTGTTGATCTGGGTGGTGGTTATAAAGAAGGGGTGAAAGCTGATACGGTCGGGCTTGAAGATATAGTCTCCTGTCCCATGCTGACATTGTGGGAGGGAATAACGGCTATGCCCTGGCAAGGCCCCCCGCCGATAGATACAAAAGGATTTTTTTCCGTCATGTATGGAGCGACAATGGACAGGAGCCTTGTCCCCGGCATGCGTTCACGTTATGCTGATCGTAATTACTTTATGATATCTGAAAATTTTTGCCATCTCAGCTCGCGATTCGGTTTTCATTTTTCAACTGTGGAGGCCTTTTTCGGTGAAAAGGCGGCGGAAAACTACATCTGTTTTAATTTTAACGGCGGCGGTGCTGATAACGTCCGCAGGGAGCGAAGAGCCAACCTTATTAAGATGATTCTGGAAAAATTCGATTTTTGGGTTCAGATCAAAAGCGACACGGTTTTTGCCCGGCTGGAGCGACAGGAAGTACCTTTTTTGAAAGAAAGGTTGAAGGTTCTCGGTCATCTTGTAATGCACACCAGGCAGTTGGATATGGTTCTGTCTAACAGTGGAAGGGTGAACAAGTACCTGGAAAAAATACTAAAGGAACTTTCTTCATTTGTGGATGTTTCCCGATAATTGGTCGAGTAGTTGAGTGGTGCCGGAAAATCGTAATTAGTGCCTGGACGAAAACTCAGAACGCCTGAAATTACAGTTAGTTGGATGCTATTTTCAAGCCGAATATTTTTAGCAATTAGCAATTAGCAGTTAGCCTTTAGCTAAGAGCTAACCGCTAATGGCTAATTGCTTTTTCACATATCTTTACAGAGGATTACACATGACTAAGGAAAAAGACTTACACGGATATTATACCGGCTTGCGGACAAAGATCACAGCTATCATTTTTTTCATAGCTTTTATTCCGTTAATGCTTTTAGGCGGAACTACTTACTATTATTATAGCATCACGGTCAAAGAAAAGATCAAAAACGAATTAAAGCTTATAACGAAAAACAGAAAAGACACCATTGATCTTTTTCTAAATGACAGGGCTAACTGCTTAACTGTTATGGCTTATACGCACAGCTTTGACTTTCTGAAAAAAAAAGAAAACCTGCTCAATGCTTTTCATTTGTCAAAAAGGGTTTGCAGTGCCTTTCAGGATATAGGTATAATTAATGGTGATGGTGAACAGGTTGCTTATGTCGGGCCGTATCACTTAACGGGTAAACAATACGGTACTGCAGAGTGGTTTCAGGAAGTCATGAAAAAAGATGTCTATATCAGTGATGTCTTTCTTGGTTTTAGAAAGGTTCCCCATTTCATCATTGCCATAAAAAGGATAGAAAATGGAAAGCCGTGGATATTACGAGTGACCATAGACATAAACAGGATAAATCATTTTATGAGTACAGCCCTTTTGGGTAAAGGCGGCAGTGACGCATATATCCTGAGCCGGGAAGGTATCTACCAGATAAGAGGCGCCGACGACGACCTGATACTGACTAAATCCGATTTCAAAATGCCTTCCGTCTTTCAAGGCAT
>DAOUSD010000026.1 GCA_030627405.1 Deltaproteobacteria bacterium | reverse complement strand
TTGTTCGATATCATATTAAAAGGGATTGAAGATTTAACCCTGTCACCAAATGGCTATATTTATTAATCGATTTAAAAAAATCTTTCAGTCTATTGCCGGCAGAGAAAGATCTGTCAGCATAGCTCTTGCCGGCAAGTGGACTTTTTATTTTATAGCAATTGGCCTAATCGCGGGTCTCGGCTCAATTATTTTTCATTATCTATGCCAGCTCGGAATTCATTATTTTATGGATTTTATGGCCGGTTATAGACCTCCACTCCCTGTCGGTGAGCATCATCCTCTGTCACCAACAACAACGCCCTTTAATAGATGGATTCTGCTTTTTCTTCCTGCTTTTGGAGGAATTCTGAGTGGCTGGCTCGTTTATTCCTTTGCGCCTGAAGCAGAAGGGCATGGAACAGATGCCGCTATTGATTCCTACCATAGAAAAGGTGGTTTTATACGAGGCAGGGTTCCAATTATAAAAACTATAGCTTCGGCCATTACTCTTACAACAGGAGGCTCAGGAGGCAGAGAAGGTCCTATAGCTCAAATTGGAGCAGGATTTGGTTCATTTCTTGCGACAAAGTTGAAACTTTCCGACAGAGAGCGCAGGATCATGATGGCTGCCGGAGTGGGCGCTGGTGTAGGCAGTATTTTCAGGGCACCTCTGGCGGGAGCGCTTTTTGCTGCCGAAGTTCTATACAGAGATCCTGATCTTGAGCCGGAAGTTATTATACCTGCGGGGATTTCTTCAGTTGTTGCCTATTGTGTGTTCTGTCTTGTTTTTGGCTGGGGGTCTCTGTTTGATTCACCGAGTTTTAAATTTTGCAATCCGCTGGAACTAGGACCTTATATAGTTCTTGCTTTGGTGCTTGTAGGTATGGGCATTTTTTACATTAAATCATTTTACAGTATAATCAGTTTTTTTAAAACATTAAATATTCCAAATCACATAAAACCAGCTATCGGGGGACTCTGTACAGGCATAATAGGTTTCTTTTTGCCTCAAACTTTGGCTTTTGGATACGGTTTTGCTCAGAAAGCGATTTATAATGAGCTGACGATACCTTTTTTGCTCTTTCTTGCGGTCGGCAAAATTTTAACAACATCATTTTCTATTGGTTCCGGAGGGAGCGGTGGTGTTTTCGGGCCTTCGATTGTAATCGGTGGAGCAGTGGGCGGTGTGGTTGGAAAAATTTTCAATCAAATTATGCCGGGGATCGTAACTCAGCCCGGAGCCTTTGTAATTGTAGGTATGGCCGGCTTTTTTACGGCTGTTTCAAATACTCCTATTTCAACCATTATATTTGTAAGCGAGATGACCAATTCTTATCATCTGCTTTTGCCGAGTCTTCTCGTTTGTTCTGTGTCTTATCTTGCAGCCCAAAAATGGACTATTTATGAAAAGCAGGTAAAAAGCAAGATAGATTCTCCGGCACATGCAGGAGATTTTTTTGTAGATATTTTGCAAACAATTAAGGTGAAGGATTTAATGCACCTTGTCAAAAAAGTAAATCTGATTCCTCAGGACATGCCTTTTTTGGATTTTAAGGAGTTTTTTTCAAAAACAAAGCAGCATTATTTTCCTGTTACGGACCAAAATGAAAGACTTGTCGGAATATTTTCCAGTACTGATATCAGGGAGGTGCTCTTCTCGCAGGAAATCGAACAGCTTGTTGTAATGCAGGATATTGCCACACCCGATATAATTGTAGCTACAGCTTCAGAAGATCTTAACTCAGTACTTCGAAAGTTTACCATAAAAAATATAGACAGCCTTCCTGTGGTTAAAGATGATGATCACGGTATTCTTGTCGGAATGCTGAACAGGAGAGAAGTAATTGCTTTTTACAATGAGCAGGTACAGAAGATAAAGAATAAGGCGAAAAAAAATAGGTAGTTGTTCACGGCTTGAAACTTGAAATTGGAAAGTAGAAATTTGGGAGAGATTAAATGTTCCGTGAACCCTTAGCTTAATATTTAACGTGCATTAAAAACAGACCGTGCGGAGGTGCTGTAGCTCCGGCTTTATTTCGGTCCATGGAAAGAAGTATTCGTTTGAAGTCGTCAGGTGTGATTTTGCGAAGCCCTACATCTACAAGAGTGCCAACAATATTGCGCACCATGTGCTTTAAAAAACCATTTGCTTCTATTTCAATGTAAAGATATCGATCATTTTTTTCCTTAATTTTTGCATCAATAATATTTCTTATTGTATGTGACCTTGGGCTTCCCGTTCCTTCAAATGCCTTAAAATCATGTGCGCCTATAATGTGTGATACAGCGGATTCCATCGCATTAAGATCAAGCTTTTTGCGTATAAACCACGCATACTGCCTGCCAATAGCAGCAGGTGCCTGGCAATTTAATATCCGATAGCTGTAAATTTTGCTTTTTACATCATATCGGGCATGGAATTTTTCATCAACCTCCTTACATTCCTTTATAATAATATCATCCTGCAGGAGGCTGTTTAACCCTCTATAGAATTCTTCAGGCAACAAATTTGTATCGCAATGAAAGTTAGCTGTCTGACCAAAAGCGTGGACTCCGGCATCAGTTCTGCCGGAGCCTGTCAGGCTAACTTTATTGTCTGTCATTCTCATTAAAGCTTTTTCAATTTCTCCCTGAATCGTACGCAGATTTTTCTGCCTCTGCCAGCCATGATAGGACCTGCCGTCATATTCTATTGTAATTTTGAAGTTTTTAGGCATAGTTGATTATATTGCCAATCGTTTTTTTATAAAAACAAAATCCCCTGCGAAGTGTTTCATATAGAATCAGTTATTAATCACCTGTTATTTAAGCAGCGTTCTTTGTTTCATTTTATAGCGGAAAATTATTGTTCTGAGAAGTGAAAGTATCGGGCCGGGTTGTTCGTCTTCACCAACAAGCCCCAGCGAATATGGATCTTGAAAACCCGTAAATGTAAGAAGCAGCTTTTTCATTATACCTTCCTGGGAACTGCAAGCGGAAAGACCGTTTCCAGGCGATTGATCGTTGAAAAAAGTTTAAGTTCATAACCTGTCACAACGTATGTTGGCAAGCTGTTCTTCAAAATCATCATCCATTGAGTCAGCAAATTTTTTTATTGGATATTCTGAGCTGCAGGACCTGCAGAAAAGGTAGGTGCGCCGTCACGATTTTTTTAGGATCAGTTCTTTACCGCATGTTAAGCAATTAGCAAAATGTTTTTTTACCACTTTTTTCATAACTCCTTAAACCTGAAATTTAGCTAACGATAATAAATTACAGTAAAACTCTATTGAAGTCAAACGGCGAAATATATATTGTCAAAAGAGATAGTTTGCGTTTATTATAACTCTAATTGACAGGGAACAGGTGTCAGGGATCAGTTTTTCACCGCCCGCTTCGCTCAAGACGCAGAGGTCGCAAAGGGAAAATATTATTTCTTTTCTGCTGAGAGGGCAGAAAAGAAATGATCTCTATCGCTTCGCGATACTTATGAATACCAGAACATCGAATATTCTCTGACGTTCGTTTGTACGCCGTAAGGCTTGTGCTTGTTGTTTTTCCGTCCATCTCAACGGAAAACAATAAAAAGATTAATCTCTTGCGTTCTCTGCGGCTTTGCGGTGAATATAGCTCGAAAGTTTTTAGAGGAATTTCATATATGGAAAATTTAATATGTCCGGGATTTATGGCTGCAGGAGTAGCTTCCGGCCTTAAAAAGGCTGGTGAAAAGGATTTAGCCATTATTTTTTCAAAGATTCCTGCAAAAGTTGCAGGGGTCTTTACCAGCAATAAGATTAAGGCTGCGCCGGTATTGCTTGATATGGAGCGAATTAAATCCGGTATTGGTCAGGCAGTAATAGTCAACAGCGGAAACGCTAATTGCTGTACAGGCGATAAAGGATTGGATGATGCAAAAACCATGGCAAGATCTGCGGCCTCAGGCCTCGGAATTCCTGAAAACCAGGTTCTTGTGTGTTCAACAGGAGTTATTGGAGAGTCATTGCCGATTGATAAGATACAGCGCGCGATTCCCGGCCTTATCGATTCTTTGAGACCCGAAGGATTTTATGATCTTGCAAGAGCGATAATGACAACAGATACTGTCCCAAAGAGTGTGTCAAAACAGGGTAAAATAGACGGTAAAACCTTTACAGTAATCGGCGTTACTAAGGGTTCCGGGATGATATGTCCTGACATGGCAACCATGTTATGTTTTATCTGCACGGATATTGATGCAGACCATGAATTGCTTAAGAATCTTCTTGATAAAGCTGCTCGGCAATCTTTTAACCGAATAACCATAGATGGTGATACAAGCACTAACGATACGGTTATTATCATGGCAAATGGTTTTTCAGGCGCAGTTATTAAAAGCTCTGAACATATGGATTATTTTCAGAATTTACTGGATGATGTGCTTATTGATCTTGCTAAACAGATAGTTAAAGATGGTGAAGGGGCCACAAAATTTGTCGAGATATGTGTTAAGGGTGCTTTATCGGATAATGATGCGCATAAAATAGCCAACACTGTTGCAAATTCAAATCTTGTTAAAACAGCGCTTTTTGGCGAGGATGCCAACTGGGGAAGGATTATTGCTGCGGCGGGAAGAGCGCAGGTTCCTCTTGACCAGGATAAGATAAATATATTTTTTGATGATGTTTTGATGGTAAAAAACGGTATGGGATGCGGGAAGGCCATTGAATCTGAGGCGACAAAGGTTCTTATGAAGCCTGAGCTAAGCATATCTATTGACTTGAACATGGGCAAAGGCTGCGCCTCTGTATTTACCTGCGATTTTTCTGTTGATTATGTTAAGATTAATGCGGACTACAGATCGTAACCCGTATGATGCGACTTCAAAAATTTCTTTCATCTGCCGGATTTTGTTCAAGAAGAAAAGCAGAAGAATATATTAAGGATGGGCATGTCAAGGTTAATGGAGAAATAGTTTCCGTACTCGGGACAAAAATTGATCCGGAAACAGACCGTGTCCAGGTAAACGGGAAGTCTGTTGAAGCAAAGCATGATCTTATTTATATAGCCCTGAACAAGCCGGGAGGTTATGTTACAAGTTGCAGCCAGAAAGGCGATAAGATAGTACTTGATCTGATAAATATTCAAGATCGTGTATATCCTGTGGGCAGGCTTGACAAGGATTCTACCGGTCTTCTGCTTCTTACAAATGATGGTGAGCTTCATAACAGGCTCTCGCATCCTTCTTTTGATCATGAAAAAGAATACGAGGTTGCTGTATTTAAGCCGATTTCAGATGGCGCTCTTCAAAAGATGGCTAAAGGCATGCCTATGATGGGTACGAAAACAAGACCCGCTGGTGTTAAAAGAATGTCTTTACGTGTTTTTTACATCGTACTTAAAGAAGGTAAAAACAAGCAGATAAGACGTATGGTCAGGAAGATGGGGAATAATGTTATTCGGCTTAAGAGAATAAGGATTTCAAATATAAAACTTGGAAATCTGGCTGAAGGGAGCTGGCGTTATCTGACGGAGGAAGAGAAACAAGAACTTTTGCAACACAAAACCTGATGGAGAATAAGCTATGGTAACCTTTGAATCTTTGATTTCACGTAAGAATAAAGTCGCTGTTGTTGGTCTGGGATATGTCGGGCTTCCCCTGGCTGTTCATCTTTCAAAACACTTTGAAGTAGTAGGCTATGATTTGAAGGCTGATAGGATTAAAGAGCTTGAATCAGGCCATGACCGAACACTGGAGGTCTCTGAAGTAGATTTGAGTAAAGCTGAAATATTTTTTACCAGCGATCCAAAAATCCTGTCATCATGCAGCCTGATTATTGTTGCCGTGCCTACACCGATTGACGAGCATAGAATTCCGGATTTAGGGCCTTTGATTGGAGCTTCAAAAGAAGTTGGGGGAAATATCGTTAAAGGATCATGCATTGTGTTTGAATCCACGGTTTATCCAGGCGCTACGGAAGAAATCTGTGTCCCCATTCTGGAGCAGGAATCAGGGTTTATACTGGGGAGAGATTTTACAGTTGGTTATTCTCCGGAAAGAATAAATCCCGGCGATAAGGAGCACACTCTTGAAAGTATAGTTAAAGTGGTTTCAGGCTCGGATGAAAAAACAGCGGATTTTTTGTCTGATGTTTATGGTATGGTGGTAAAGGCGGGTGTTCACGCGGTTTCTTCTATAAAAGTAGCAGAGGCGGCCAAAGTTATTGAGAATACGCAGAGAGATTTAAATATAGCGCTTATGAATGAACTTTCCATGATTTTTAATAAAATTGGAATAGATACATTAGAAGTCCTTAAAGCCGCGGGGACAAAATGGAACTTTCTTCCTTTTAAGCCCGGTCTGGTTGGCGGACACTGCATAGGGGTTGATCCATATTATTTGACTTTCAAGGCCGAATCTTTAGGATACCGTCCTGAAATGATATTAGCGGGTAGAAGGATTAATGATAATATGGGTAAATACGTTGCAGAACAGGCTGTAAGGTTGCTCATTAGAGCATGCAAGCAGGTGCGCGGTGCAAAAATTGCGATACTTGGGCTCACCTTCAAGGAAGATGTGCCTGATTTGAGAAACACAAAGGTAATTACAATCATAAACGAGCTTAAAGACTACGGGGTAAAAGTTTATGTACATGATCCGCTGGCGGAAGCAAACGAAGCCGCAATGTATTACAACCTTGAACTGCAGCAGGATATTCAAGGGCTTGCAGGCGTTGACGGAGTTATTGTGGCTGTTGTTCATAAACCATACCGGGAGCTTGGGCTTTCGAAAATTGCCGGTTTGTGTACAAATGGGGTGCCGCTTGTAATGGATTTAAAGGGCGCTTTCAGCATTGCTGAAGCAAATAAACTTGGTATTACATATTGGAGGCTGTAAGGGTAAGCTACTGTGTCTAAACTGTTTGAACCCACGGAAATTAATGGAATGACCATTAAGAACAGATTTGTTCGTTCAGCAACCTGGGCGGGCATGGCTGGAGATGATGGATCATGCACGCCAAAGCTTGTTGAATTGATGGTTAAGCTTGCAGAGGGAGGAGTTGGCTTAATTATTACCGGACATGCCTATGTTAGTAAAAAAGGCCAGGCAAGCCCATGGCAGATAGGTATTTACAAAGACGAACTTATTCCAGGCCTGCAGGAGATGACGGAAGCTGTCCATGAAAAAGGCGGAAAAATTGTAGTTCAGCTTGCGCATGCCGGCATGTTTGCAAATTCCAGGCTAACAGGAGAAACACCTGTCGCTCCATCAGCCTTGAGCGGTTTTGCTAAATATCTTTCAAAGGAAATGGATTTAAATGATATTGAGGATTTAGTCGAAGCATTCGGTCAGGCTGCTCTGCGAGGGAAAAGCGCAGGTTTTGATGGGATACAGATACATGCAGCTCACGGTTACCTCTTAAACCAGTTTCTTTCACCTGTTTTCAATAAAAGGAAAGATCAATATGGAGGCAGCATAGAAAATAGGGCATATATCCTTATTGAGATATTAAGAAGTATAAGAAAGCAAGTTGGTAACAACTATCCGGTGCTTATAAAAATGAATTCAAGGGATTTTCTGGAAGGCGGCCTGGAACTCGAAGAATCAATAAAAGCAGGGGCAATGCTTAAAGAAGAGGGGATAGATGCAATAGAAATCAGCGGTGGAACTGCTGTTTCAGGGAAGCTAAGTCCTATAAGAAGAGGTATATCATCCGAAGATGATGAAGCCTACTTTAAAGATGCAGCACGTGCTTTTAAGGAAAGTATTGACATACCGCTGATTCTTGTGGGTGGAATCAGGTCCTTTGAAGTTGCAAACGATATAGTTAACAATAATATTGCGGACTATATTTCCATGAGCAGGCCATTCATAAGAGAACCTGATTTAATTAACCGCTGGAAATCCGGAAGTCAAGATAAGGCAAACTGCCTTTCCGACAGCAAATGCTTTGCACCTGCCATGAGCGGAAGAGGTGTATATTGCGTTGTTGAAAAAAGACTGAAAGATAAAAAGGCCTAACCAGCATGGCAAGTCATTCCAAATCTTCAGCCATTTCTTGTTCAAATTTTGGATCTATTCTCGTGTCAGATGTGGTGAAGGGCTCCCGGAGCATCTATTCGTGATTTTCTCGGCATGCAAACCAAATAGCATATCTAATTAATATTATCAAAAATAGTTAAGAGCATCCCTTTTCCCGAGGGAAGAGTCAGAGGGGTCAAGTCTACTTTTGACCCTTATTAATTTTGAGCAAGGGTCAACCGTAGACTTGACCCCATTTTTCCTGACTCCATTTTTCCCCATGACCCCATTTTTCCCCAGGGCTGATCATTTCAAAAAAGTTTTAGAAATACAAACATCCACAGAGGTATAAGTTCGATGGTTTTTCCATTCAGTGCTTTTCTTTCAAAATGCTTTTTGGTCACAAGAATGTATCTTTCAGGTGTTGCAATTTTTGAGAAGGCTTTGAATGCCTCGAACTCACGGGTCGGTAATTCGTCAGTATATGATACATTGATTGCAATCGGCTGGTTGTGTGGTTTTATGACGAAATCTATCTCTTTTTTGCTGCTGTCTTCATACCAGTAATAGACCTTGCCGGTTATTCGCCTTAACATTTGAAATACAGTATTCTCAGCATACCTTCCACTATCTTTCGAAAAAGAGAATGAGGTTGCATCTCTCATTCCGCAGTCCACAGCATATATTTTTCTGTTCCTTTTAAACTGCTTTTTAAGAGAATACTCAAAATAATCTACAGAAAAAAACAGATAAGCTTTTTCAAAATAAGAGAGATACTCTTTAACTGTATTCTCATTGGTTCCCACTGCATCTGCAAGTTTTCTGTAAGAATATATGGAAGTGAAGTTTGTAGAAAGATAATATGCCAATTGTTCAATGACTTTTGTTTTCCTGATAGAGAACCTGCCCACAATATCCCGAAAGAGCACATTCTGAAAATATTGCGAAAGAATATCTTTAACAAGTTCAATGTCCTCAAGATACGCAACTTCCGGGAACAGCCCCCTTTTAAAACTCAATTCAATATAATGCAGGAGTTTCTCTTTATATGGATACAAATGTTCATAAAGTTTTTCAGGGCTGTATGATTCAGTAATTTCCGGGAGATGGGGATCCTTCAGCCCTTTAAAATATTCAGTAAAAGAAAATGGAAAATTATCAAAAGCAAGTACTCTGCCTGTGAGATGTGTGGCAAGCTCATCAGAAAGAAGCTCGGCATTTGAACCTGTTATGAAGATTTTGACGTGCTCATTTCTGTCATATATATCTCTTACCCAAAACTGCCAGTTATTTATATTCTGTATTTCATCCAGAAACAGATAAACCTTTCCGGCAGGATTTTTTATGTTAAGAAATTCCGAATAAAGATTTTCAAATATAGAAATATCATTACGCAAAGAAATAAAGAACGGATCTTCGAAATTGATCTGCAGGATATTTTCCCGCTTTACTCCGGAATCAATAAGGTGCTTGATAAGTTGTCTGAAAATGTAAGATTTGCCTGATCTTCGAGCGCCGGATATAGCGACCACGTGGCGGATATCAAGAGTTTTGATAATCCTTGCAAGAAGATCTCTTTTTATACCAGTATCAAAGCTCCTGTCATGCCACTGGTAATTATGTTTTAGCAGAACCTCTTTCATTTTTGCGAATTATATCTCGTATTAATATTATTGATATGCTAATTATAATTCGCATATCATGTTCTGTCAAGAAAAGCTTTTTTCAAACGCTCCTTTCCTTTAATGGCAAGGTTGCAGGGCTTGCCATATGAAAAAGTTCGACCTGTGCGGTTAGCTTTTAGCCATTAGCGGTTAGCTTTTGGATAAAACCGTTCATCATCAGCGGGCGAGTCTTGCATCATGTAATTCGCCATGATTTATTTAGAAGTTACCCTTATCTCTTAGCAACTTCTTGACGACATTGACCAAACCATGAACCATGAGCTGTGAACCGTGAACCGTAAGCCATTACCAATATATTTATATTTTGTTCTGCTATTCTGGTTTTTGCTGCACTTTCAAATTCAAAATCTCCATGCTGAAAACCTGTGTAGTGTGGCAAATCTTATTGGCGATCAGGATGCTGTTCTTGTGGCGGATCACCAGGGCAGAATTATAGTTTCCAAAAATGCCGACAAAAAACTCATTCCTGCTTCAACTCTGAAAACACTTACCTCTCTCGTGGCAATGCACTATCTGGGCCCGGATTACAGATTTACTACTGAATTCTACCTGGATAATGATTCAAATCTTAAAATAAAAGGATATGGAGATCCGCTGCTGACATCTGAAATTCTGGAGGAAATATCCAAAGCACTTGGCTCAAGTCTTGATGCAAAGCATAAAAAGATTAAAAATATTGTTTTAGATGATTCATATTTCAAGCAACCCATTATAATTCCTGGAATCAGCCCATCATCACAGCCCTATGATGCACCAAATGGAGCGCTTTGCGCCAACTTCAATACTGTTTACTTCAAGCGCCTTGAAAACGGCAAATATGTCAGTGCGGAAGAGCAGACGCCCCTGCTGCCGTTTGCATTAAGAAAGGTTAAGAAATCAAAGATGGCCATGGGAAGAGTAGTGCTCTCCCATAAAGAAAGTGAAAACACACTTTACTTTGGGCATCTCTTTAAATACTTCCTTGAAAAACAAGGCATTAAATCTAATGGCAGTATAAGGCTTGGAAGAGTTAATAAAGATGACAGACTGGTATTTAAGTATGTATCCGGTTTTTCAATAAAGAAAATCATATCAAAACTTCTAGAACACTCAAATAATTTTACGGCCAATCAATTACTTATCGCTGCCGGCGCAAAATTATACGGCTCTCCTGGAACTCTTGATAACGGAGTTCTTGCTGCAAAAAATTATGCTGAAAAAATACTTGATTTAAAAGATTTATGTATTGTTGAGGGATCTGGAATATCAAGACAAAACAGGATCTCTGCAAAAAGTTTGCACAAAATTATCAAAGCATTCAGGAGCTATCATAATTTAATGCAAAAAAAAGGCAGCGAATTTTACAAAACCGGAACGCTTAAAGATATAAGCACAAGAGTAGGCTATATTAAAAGTAATAAGGGAAAACTTTATAGTTTTGTCGTAATGATAAATACACCCGGCAAAACAACAGAAGTAATAATGGATATGCTGCTGAAAATTTTATGATCCAATTATTTTTTTAATTCAGGATAATTTGGGTGCGGCTTGCGGGACGGGCTTGCGGGACGGCTTGCGGGACGGCTTGCGGGACGGCTTGCGGGACGTTCCTTGATATGTTGATTACTTATTTTTCAATAGTTTTAATTTGTTTTCTTTTGCAATTTTTTCACCGCGGGTTGCGGATTGGCTTGCTGT
>DAOUSD010000188.1 GCA_030627405.1 Deltaproteobacteria bacterium | reverse complement strand
GAAACATACCGCCATGATTCATAAAAGCGGGGGTGGTACCGGCTTTTCATTTTCTCGTCTCCGTCCGGAAAAAGATGTTGTTTTATCTACGGCAGGAGTTTCAAGCGGTCCCATTTCATTTATGAATGTTTTTGATGTTGCAACAGAGACCGTCAAGCAGGGTGGTACCCGAAGAGGTGCTAATATGTGTGTTCTCAGGGTGGACCACCCGGATATAGAAGCCTTTATTGAGTCAAAAAACGATCCCGGCAGATTAAACAATTTCAATATATCGGTTGCTCTGGACAAAACATTCATGGATTCGCTTGAAAAAGATTCAGATTATGATCTTATCAATCCGCGGACAGGCCTGGCTGTTAAGCGCATTTCCGCCAGACAGATATTTGACAAGATAGTTGGTTCAGCATGGCAAACCGGAGAGCCGGGAATAATATTTATTGATCGTATAAATGAAAATAATTCCACTCCTCTTCTGGGAGAAATTGAGGCGACAAATCCTTGCGGAGAACAGCCGCTTTTGCCTTACGAGTCGTGTACGCTGGGTTCAATTAATCTTTCAAATATGGTAACCGGGAACACCGTTAACAAGAAGCGGCTTAAAAAAACAGTTCATTCGGCAGTTCATTTTCTTGATAATGTCATAGAGGTAAATAAATATCCTCTTTCACGCATCGAGAAAATGAGCAAAAGTACAAGAAAGATAGGGCTTGGTGTGATGGGTTTTGCCGACATGTTGATAAAACTGGGAGTTCCCTATGATTCAGATGAGGCAGTTTTACAGGCCGAAGATATTATGTCTTTTATATCACAGGAATCAAGAGAGGCTTCTGCTTCCCTGGCTGAAAAACGTGGAAATTTTCCTTATTACAAAGAAAGCGCCTTTGATAATCCTTCAACTCCATATATGAGAAATGCTACAACCACCACAATTGCTCCAACAGGTACAATAAGTATTATTGCCGGCACCTCCAGCGGCATTGAGCCTCTTTTTGCAGTAGCATATGTAAGGCGAGTGCTGGATGGAAAATCACTTCCCGAGATGCATCCACTGTTTATTAAAAAGGCCAAAGCCGAAGGATTTTACAGCAAGGAGCTTGCCGAAGAAACAGCAAGAACCGGTTCCGTTCAACAAATAGATGCGGTCCCTGATCATATAAAAAGATTATTTAGAACATCTTATGATATTTTTCCTGAGTGGCATATAAAGATGCAGGCTGCTTTTCAGAAATATACTGACAACGCTGTTTCAAAAACGGTGAACTTTCCTGCCGATGCCACAATAAATGATGTAGAAAAAGTATATAGTCTTGCTTACAGAAACGCTTGTAAGGGCGTAACCATTTATAGAGATGGAAGCCGCAGCGGCCAGGCTATGAGTATCGGCAACAAAAAAGGTCTTTCTGTAAAAATTGCCCCCAGGCCCAGGCCTGAACGCACGCATGGTGTTACAGAAAGAATAAGCACGGGCTGCGGAAAGCTTTACGTTACCATCAACTCCGACCGGAAAGGAATGTGTGAGGTTTTTGCTCAGATGGGAAAAACAGGAGGTTGCGCATCGTCCCAGATAGAAGCCGCCGGCCGCTTGATTTCTCTTGCATTACGGTCAGGCGTAAAGATAGATGCTATCGTAAAGCAGCTTATAGGCATCCGCTGCCCTTCTCCTTCATGGCAAGATGGCAAAATGGTTCTTTCCTGTCCTGATGCAATTGCACAGGTTTTGAAGAAATTGACGAATTCTGATTTTGTTGAGAGAAAAACCATGATGTGTGTATGCCCGGAATGCGGCGGGATAATGTCACATGAAGAGGGCTGCATAATTTGTCGTTCCTGCGGATTCACAAAATGCAGTTAGGGCTCGGTAAAAAATAACTTGGCATTTTTGCATCCCGACTTCACTATATCTTTAACCGATCTTCAATCGCAAAAGTCCTCGAAATAGCTCGCTATTCCTGCGGTTTTGCTCAATTAGATCGATTAAATCTATGGCAAATTCTGGCGCAAATTCTACCAAGTTATTTTTTACCGAGCCCTTAACCCGCAGCGGCAAAATTCTTGTGACGGAACGAAGATGCTTTTACCTGATTTACCAGGGCCGAGGTACTTAAATGTTGCCCGAAATTTGACAGTATACTTGTAAAAGATTGCGGCAAATACGCTTGATGGGGAACCTTAATCAGGCAATAACAGCCTGCTTTTCAACACCCTTATCAAATAAAAATCACGCAGTTCCCGAGTTCTGAATCTATTCGAAACGTACCGCTGATACCGGCGCATCCGTTTCTTCCGGGAAATCAGCAAAAGGAAAAGGCAGCGTGTTTTCATTCAGTGTGACGTATCGCATCACCCTGTAAGCATAGAAGGAGACTTTGTTGGAAAATTTCCTTGCCGGCTTGCTGTAGGTTTTTGTGATAAAAAGGTAAACGTACTGAAATAGAACGGTTACCTGTATAATGATTTTGAGGATCTCAAAGACAACGAGAAAAAAAACGGTGTAAAGGAGACGTATGCCGATCTTCTTGCGGGATAGTATTGTACTTTTGATGGATTCCATTGGTTTTCCTGCCTTTTTGTCTATTGTTATTGTTGGTCTAAAAGGATTTCTACTCAATATCGGAGTTAGGGATTTTACAGAGGCAGGGCTTATTATTTGCCGGCCCCCTTCTCCATGCCTTTTAAGAACTCTCCCATTGCCCTGCCTGCCTCTTCGGGTGTCATCTCATCAAGCCCTTCCATTTTTTCTCCCCATTTGCTCATCTCATTGGTTGCTCTTCTTGCAGCAAACTGTGAACCGATAGTAGTCAGGGCAAAGAGGGCACAAATAACCCCGAAGACAATCCATGCAGTTTTGGGTTTAATATTATGTACTTCTGTACTCGCAACGACAAGCAGGTATGTCATCCAGACAAGCCCGAGGAGGGAGCCAAAGAAGGGTATAATGCTCAGGGCTGTGGTTATGGGAACGATTCCTCCCGCATAGGCGCTACATCTGTAAGCAGTCTCAAACGATTGCTGAGATCCCATTATCTTCCAGATAACGAATAAGATTGCGGCACCAACAAACCCGAATATTGTCACTAAAATAGGAACGATAATAATAAACGAGAGTGCCCCGAAAAATGATGTGGCAAAATAAAGCCCGACAATCCCCAAAACAGCCTGAATAATACCGGCAACAACGCCCATCGATACCATAAATATAATTGGTTCAACAAACCCCCCGCTTTTGGGCATACTCTGGAAAAACCCCACAGGGTTTGTAACAATTTTTTTCATGTTGTTCAGAATCAATGTAATATTCTTCTCTATTTCTCTTTCCATTTTTGCCTCCTCCTCTGTTTTTTAAGTCGTTTCACACAATAGCATCGATACATAATCGCTAAACCTCTCCACATCATTCACTGGTTCGATTTATTCTATGAGTCCAAAAAAACTTCGGGATGCACAAAACTTCCGTGCTTGATAGTACCGGGCATTTATTTCTTTTTTTCTTTTTTCAATTTTCTTTTTTCCTTTGGATTAAGCACAGCCTTTTTCTGTTGTTCCTTTTTGCCTTTATCTTTTTTCCCCTTATCACCCATATCTGTTTCTCCTTGTTTAAAAATGATTTGCGCCTAACCGAGGCGCCGATTTGCCTGACCGTGAACCGACAACTGTGAACAATTACTCTTACACTTTTTCTTACTGATCAGATCCTTGTTTTTCTAAAATGAACAAGCCAACCAGAACATGGTTCCTGAATCGCCCCTGTTTATCTTTGGTGATATGCTTAATCTGTGTTTTCAGGCATTCTGTCCGGCATGATGAATCAGCAGGATAATACTTCATATTCAATACGTTACCGACCTTCAGATGTTTCAACAGATCAGAATCCTTTTTGACCACGATACACATGCCCCTTGACGATAAATTCCATATTCTGAATCGATATATTAAGCCGGCATCAGGGATTGAAAGTTCCACGCTATTATACTGATCTAGTTCAGTTCTGGGCTCATATCTCTTTTCGCTGCGGTCGGATATCATAACAATCCTCCTTGTTTTGATTCTTGCTCGTCCCTTATATTCCCCCAAAAGAATTAACCCAAAGCGCGGAGATTTAGCAAATATTTCCCTTCATCATCAAGCACTAACAGGCCCATGCCCCATATTTTCTTTAAAGTTCACCGGATAGCACCGGGCATTTATTTCTTCTTTTCTTTTTTCAATTTTCGTTTTTCTTTTGGATTAAGCACAGCCTTTTTCTGTTGTTCCTTTTTGCCTTTATCTTTTTTCCCCTTATCACCCATATCTGTTTCTCCTTGTTTAGCATTATCTCAAACGTTTTGTAAGGCCATCCCGGCTTCCACGAGATCAAGCACTTTGGCATTAAGTTCCGCCGTAATATTTGGGCCCGCCTCTGGTTCATCCGATATGGCAAGATGAATACCGTCGTCTTTCTCGAAGTACACCATGTGTGTTTTATTCATTCTTAAACCTCCCCGATTTAATTCGAGGATTGATTTGTTGCCGGCTTGTCGCATGAATCGTTACGGGCTTCAGAGAGCGCCCCTTCTGCTCATACGGTATCATGACGAGAAGTTTCTCGTGTCAGCCAATCGCGACCACTAAATTAAAAAAATTATCTGGGTAACGTTTAAGTACCTCTAAACAGTCACCATTTTCTATTTTTGTTTTAATTTGTTCCATGATGCCTCCCTTCTCGGTTTCATTGAATTGGATGATTATAAACTATTATTGAAAGAATATCTTTATCTGCTTTTTCCGGGCATTGAG
>DAOUSD010000030.1 GCA_030627405.1 Deltaproteobacteria bacterium | reverse complement strand
TTTTCATTTATTGTAAGAACAGTTCGCCTATTCATACCTGCAGCGAAGCTGCCGAGGGGTTTTTATTTGTGGCTATTTTGATAGCTTTGCGCTTTTTGCTCTTTTTTGCGGCTATTAACCTGCGGACTTGTTTTATGTTGATTGCCCTATTAAATCACTGATCTCGTTTAATACTTGCGCAAAAGCAGGAATGGATGCCTCAATGACATTGTTTGAATGAATATGCAGCGAACGTTTATCCTTGACGAGGCTGGTCTCAATAATATAAATACAGTCCGCAATTTGAGATTCAATTTTCTGAAAATATTCACTTATGAGCACAATTCAACCCCCTGCAACTCATTACAATCATTTTGCAATCGCTCCAGTGTCTCATACTCTCCTGCCCATCTGATAAATTTAAAATCATCTCCAAGTTTTCCCTTCTGGAATTCCTCGTAAAAATATTTACTATCCATTCCGCTCTCTTTTTCCAATTCTCCTAACTTCCTCTTAGTCTTGGCAATCCCAAAATTTATGACTCTCAACTGATTTTCTACTGCTACTTTAATTAAATTTTTCAAATTGTCGGCAGCGTGTGCTCGAATAATAACCTGCGCCATAACTATTCACCTCCTCATGCTTTAACATTTTTATTTCATCCAATAAATTCATTCCAGCTTACCAGCTTATCATCTCACCAGCTAAAATACTCACAATCCTCCCCGCTGCCTTCCCATCCCATTTTGGCGGAATAACCGATATTTGCCTTTTTTTCGCTCTAACTTCTGACTTTCGACCTCTGTCTCTTCCTGTCCTCTGTCCTCTGACCTCCACCCTCCGTCTTCCGTCCTCCGGCCTCAGACCTCCCTGCCCCGATAAAATAATAGTTAATATTTAAGATTTATCCAGTTAAATCTGTCCTTGCTTTTATTTAACCGGGATGTGATCCCGTTGTTTTCTCTGTTGTTTTCTTCGAAGGAGTTCATCCTATTCATCCAGCGCTCTGCGCATTGCCTTCTGCGCCCTCGCCTCCCCATGCACCAGCTTGATCCTTCCAGGCTTTTCCGGCATCGAGGCAACCCACGCAAGAAGCTCATTCTGGTCAGCATGCGCCGAGTAACCGCTCAGTGCATGAACTCTTGCCTTTATGTCAAACTTTTCACCATCTAAAACCACATAGCCACCAGGTCTTTTACTATATCGCATAATATCCCTTCCCGGAGTTCCCCGCGCCTGATACCCCACAAAAAAGATATCATTCTTTGGATCATCCAGGCCATGCCTTAGATGATCCAGAATACGTCCTCCCGTGCACATGCCGCTTCCGGCAATGATAACAGCCGGCCCATCCATCTCCAAAAGCTTTTTATGATCCCGGAACCGCTCCACAGAATAAAGATTCTTAAAATCAATGGGATGATCGCCTTTCGCCTTCAACTCCTTTGCCTCCTTATCCCAGAAGGAATCAAGGCTGGAATATATCTTTGTAATTTCAAGCCCCAGGGGAGAATCAATAAAAACGGGCACCTTTGTGCCAATCCTGTCCAGCTCATATATCAGCTCCTGGGTTCGTCCCAGGGAAAATGCAGGGATGTATACAATCCCTCCATCATCCAGTGCCCTGCCAAGGATCTTTCTCAGTACTTCAATTCTGCTCTTTTTTCCTTCGTGATTCCTGTCTCCGTATGTGGACTCCAGAATCAGCAAATCGCAGGAATCGGGCATGTCAGGATCAGGCAAGATTGGAGTATTACTGCATCCAAGATCCCCGGAAAAAATCACAGTATAATCCGCACCCGCCTCTATGGGAAATTTAAACCACACAAAGCACGATCCAAGAATATGCCCGGCATTGCCGAGCTTGAACTCAATGCCCTTTTTCAGGGAAAAAGTCTCTCTGTATTCAAAACCCCAGGAGAGTTCCTCAATTACCTCAGACATTTTAGCAGCCGCATCAGATGTCAATCGGTAAAACCCATGGCATCTTCCAGCATCGGTGCGAGAATAGCCTTAGTAGGGTGAGAAGTGATAATTTCACCACTAAATCCCTTTTCAATCAGCTCCGGCACCCTGCCGATATGATCGATATGCGCATGGGTTAAAAAGAGGTAGTCAACCTCAGACGGCAACACAGGCCAGGATTCCATGGGAAGAATAGAGTCATTACCCTGCGCAAGCCCGCAGTCCACCATAATATTAAGACCGTTTGCCTGCAACAGATGACACGACCCCGTCACAGTGTTCTCACCGCCAAGATGAATGATATTCATAAGACTATCTCATTCCCTTCTCATTAATTTAATCCGTGTAATCTGCGCCTGCCCCGTAGGTCCGGGAGATCGTACTGGGGTAATCTGCGGACTAAGGGTCAATAGTAGACTTGACCCCATTTCCCCTCAAAACAATGTCACCAGCTCATCCTTCAGTTGCCCAATCCTCGACTTTCAATTTGCCAATCCGACCAAATTCTCTTACATTATGAGTAACAACTGTTAGGTTGTTTGCCATGGCAATAGATGCAATCTGTGTATCTCTTTCACTGATCACCATACCTTTTCTTTCAAGTTGTGCCCGTATAACAGCATATTTCCCAGCCGCTGCCTCATCAAAAGAATACATGCCCAGTAACGACGATATCTTTTTTATTTTCAATCGCCTTTCTTTCTTTTTCATCGGGGACTTCTCTATTCCGTACAATATTTCAGCCAGGGTAATGGTTGACAGGGATAAATCTACTGGAGCATGTTTTTTAATCCGGCCAATTACTTTCTTATCACCACGCATCCAATAGCTGATAATATTCGTATCGAGCAGGTACATCATATCTCCCCTTGGTTAATCCAAACTAAATTCTTTTGATGGCAACGCCTCAGGTGTTTTGAAATCCGGATCCACAGGGAAATCAGCCCAGAAACCCTCCGGCCACCTGCTTCTTTCAAGCGGTTCAAGGATTACCTTATCACCCTTTTTGCTGATTTTTATTTCATTACCCCTAAAACGAAACTCTTTGGGTATCCGAACCGCTTGCGATCGACCGTTTTGAAATACTTTTGCTATTGATTCCATCGCCTACCCCCTTTCTTTCAACTCAAACCATCTTTTTATCTCTTTTTCAGTCATACTTCCAATCAAATTTCAGTCTTCGTGTTCTTCGTGCTCTTCGTGGTGAGCTACCATATTGATAGCCTTTCTTTTTTCTACCACGAAGAGCACGAAGAAAAAGAAGATATTATAAAACCAGACATTCATAGTTAGCCACAAAAAGGCGCAAACAGCGCAAAATTAACAAATCATTTTTGGGGATATTTGCTTACCCAGCCTGCCTAATTGAATCTTACATAATATTCAATCGGAGTTAAATCGTTACCTATTTGACAAAGTGCCTTCTTATGGCCAACTCTATTTTAAATCATTTTTTTGCGATATTTGCGCCTTTTTGCGGCCAATTATTCATTTCTTTCTTTTATATTCTTGCGTCTTTTGCGCCTTTTTGCGGCCAAATTAATTTTGCCCTACAATCGCCTTCAAATCTTTGAGCATCAGGAACAGGTGGAATGGGTCGGTGGGGCTGGGTTCGAATTCCCACTCGGTATACCACTGGCGGGCTACATCATTTTTTGCGTGTACAATTAATGCACGAATGCCTACGATATCAGATACCTGCAAAGTTCGAAGCAGCGCATCCTTGAGCAGGGCACGCCCCAGTCTCTTTCCTTGATGCGCTTTATCAACCGCCAGGCGCGCCAGGATCATCACCGGTACAGGGTGACGCGCCAAACCCTTCGCCACTCTATGCGGCGCTTTCTCGTGTTCAACACTCCCCACTGTCAGGCTGTAGAAGCCTGCTACTTCACCATCTTTGCAGCAAACATATGTTTGGGCGCTGTTGGCTTTCTGGTTTACCAATGCATAGCGTTGTAAAAACTGATTCAAGTCCGGCAGATCACAATCAAAAAATTCGACCGAATCTGCTGCGCTGAGTTTATGTACGGATTCATAGCCCAAAGCAATCAATCCAGAACCCCCGGCTGGGTCAACAGCTTCTTAAGGCGGGGTTTGGATTGCACCGGGCGATCTAAAGCTTGCTGGAACATCTCCCATTGAGCATTGTCCAGTCCGAAATGACATCGATTCGCCAAAGCCTGATTGGCCGCCGTGATACCTGCTTCCAACAAAAACTCGCTTACATTTTTATGACAGGCACGAGCGGCCTCTTGCAACAATTGCTTGACCGCAATACTCGCACGTACGTCAATCCGTGCGGATTTCGATTGTATTAAACTGGTCATGGGCACCTCCTTTCATTCATATTGAAAGTATAGCGTCCGGACGATGTTATGACAAGAGAAAAATGCATATATAGCCCACTTTCGAGCCACGAATGACACGGATGTCCACAAATATTAATAAAATAAAGCTGTTGCGTCTTTGCCTGCCCTGTTCAATTTTTATCCTGTGAAATTCGAAGACCATTTCTCCGGGACATGCAGTGAGGAGCGAAGCGTATTGTGCGCCTCTTTGCGGCTAAACCTTCCTTCTTTTTTTCGCGAAGCGATGACTATTTTTGTCCGGCGATGTCCGCCGGACAAACGTCCGTGTGAGTCCGTGTGGGTCTGTGGCTAATAGTTCCTCTATCCCCTATCCTCTATCTTTACGTCTGCGTAAGATTTAATCCGTGTAATCTGCGTAATCTGCGGACTAAGGGTCAATAGTAGACTTGACCCCATTTCCTTGGCCCCATTTCTTACTCGTGTACGGTCATTTGCGGAATATATTCCGGCACAATCTCCTTAAGTTTCTTCTTAATCCCATCCGCGTCTCTATCATCAGCCAGCTTTACCAATTCACTGATACTCTCTTCCAGTTCAATTTTTCCATGATGTCCAGGGCCGCTGTGATTAAGGATAAGAATCTTATCATGCCTGGTGGGGGCGATTTCCTCGCCGATCACTATCAATTCTTCATACAACTTTTCGCCAGGCCTGAGGCCTATAAATTTAATCTCGATGTCCCTTTCCGGCTCAAATCCTGAAAGCCGGATTAAATCTTTGGCTATATCCACTATCTTTACCTGTGTTCCCATATCTAATACAAAGATTTCACCACCTTCACCCATAGCCCCGGCCTGCAATATTAATTGAACCGACTCTGGTATGGTCATAAAATAACGGGTAACCTCAGGGTGGGTTACGGTCACCGGCCCGCCACGCTCGATCTGTTTTTTAAACAGCGGGATAACACTGCCCGAACTCCCCACGACATTACCAAAGCGAACAGCCATAAACCTGGCATGACCTGAGTTTGCATGAGCTTGCATGATAAGTTCTGTCACCCTCTTTGAAGCGCCCATGACGTTTGTTGGATTAACGGCTTTATCAGTCGATACCAGGACAAAGCGCTCTATTTCAGAATTATATGCAGTTTCCACAACATTCCTTGTCCCTAAGATGTTGTTATATACGGCTTCCCAGGGATTAACCTCTATCATCGGCACATGCTTATATGCAGCAGCATGAAATATTACCTCCGGGCAATATTTTTCAAAAATACCTTCTATTTCAACTTTATGACGAATATCCCCCAATACCGGAAGGTATTTTATGTACGAAAAGTCCCGCCACATATCCATTTCGATGTCATAAAGATTCTTCTCAGTGCGATCCAGCAATATTATAGATGCAGGGTTATACCGGGCAATTTGACGGCAAAGCTCAGAGCCGATGGAACCTCCGGCGCCGGTAATCAAGACCCTTTTCCCTTTTAGATATTGACCGATCTTTTCTTTTTCCAGGTGCACCGGCTCTCGTCCCAAAAGATCTTCGTAAGATACATCCCGAATCGATTTTATTGTCACCCGGCCATCAATCAACTCTCCCACACCAGGGATGGTCTTGTATTTAACTTTGGCCTGCTCGCAAATTTCCACTATCCTTTTCATCTGCTTACCGGTGGCAAAGGAAATGGCTATGAGGATTTCTTCTATATTCTCTCTGTCCACGATTTCTTTGGCTTCAGCTATGAGGCCCAGAACCGGAACACGGTGTATCAACAGGCCGACCTTATCGGGATCATCATCCAGAAAACCGACAATCTCATATTTCAAGCGGGCATTATCCCTGATCTCGCGCAGCATTTTTTCTCCGGCATCCCCGGCCCCGATAATGAGCAGCCTCATGCCTTTTTCTTCTGAATTTTTGTGGAAGATAGTTAGAGAATTATGATTGGAGATAAAAAAGAGGCGAACCGCTAAACGAAAACCGGAAATAAAAATAAGGGTTAAACCCGCGTCAATCACAAATACAGAACGCGGAAATCCCTGAAAACGGTAAAGAATCAAAATACCTGCAATTATCGTTAATGAACTTGCTAATGTAGCCTTTATAATATTTATGAGATCGGAAATACTCGTATAACGCCACATACCCCTGTACAGTTTAAAGCAATAAAAAAATATGAGCTTGCAGACCACAATAGGAATGATACTTTTTTTCAAAATGGCCAAATCTAAGGTTGAAATGCTAAATTCAAACCGCAGAAGGTAGGAAAGCACATATGCTGCCACTAATAAAACAATGTCTCCACCTGCCATAAGCCAAACATTTTTATTGCTCATAATGGATTTTAGCTTTTTCAACTGGCGCATTCTCCTTTATTAGCCACAGACCCACACAGAACGACACAGACGAAACAACATTATGTTCTTTTCGCGAAGCGATGACTCATTTTGTCCGAGCATGTCGCTCGGACAAAAGTCTGTGTATGTCTGTGTGCGTCTGTGGCCAATTAATCCCTTAATCCCTAAATTCGCCCTCTGACTTCTGTCTCTTCCCGTCCTCCGTCCTCCGTCCTCTGCCCTCCGACCTCTGCCCTCTGATCTCTGTCCTCTGTATTCTTTATTCCAGTTAATCCAGTCTGATTCTATATTCTTTGCGCTTTTTGCGCTTTTTTGCAGCTATATCATAATTCAAGATTCGGAATTGCCTTTAATTATTTTCATCAAAAACCTCATCGAAAAATTGATTTTTAGTTAACCCTTCTTGCCATGCACGGTGCCTTTTAACACTCTCCATCCTCTTTTTTCTTGGAATATTCAAAAACCGCAGGGCTTCCACCGGCCCTAGTTCTTGAAATAGAATCCTTGCAGCCTTTTCAATCAATATCTCTTCATTTAACTGCTTTATATAGTTCATCTTAATCCCTCCTTTTCGCAAAAGCCAAGAGGCCCTCCAGTCCATACTTTAATCTTGTGCTTTTTACACTTTTTGGCCAACTTGTCATCACAGGTTATGAATTCGGCATTATTGGCCTCTGCAAATGCGACATGGGCAGCATCTGCGATGCCAAATCCCAGTTTTACTAATTTCTCTGCTCTTTCCCTGACCTTATTTAAATCTACCTTGCTACTTGTTCCATGCTCTTCCAACAACACCTTAAGTTCCAAACGCTCCTCAGATTCTTTAATAGCATCTATTTCTTTGAAGTGTACTGGAGAAACATACATTTTACAACGGCCTCCTCTAACTTTAGTCAATATTAGACTAACCGCCTCAGTTTCCATTCTAATTCGTAAATAAGTCTGATCATCAAAAGGCCTACATAAACTGCAGACATCAAGATATATAGATTTCATGCAAATCCTCTAACCTGAAATTGAGAAACCAAAATATTAAAAAATGTAAATTCTATTTTTGCGGCTATATCTTTCAATTATGGCCGCAAAAAAGCACAAAAGACACAAAAATTATATATCCGTCAAAAGCATACTTCAGTTATTCTATACCAAAACCCTTTTGCGCTTCTTGCGCTTTTTTGCGGCTAAACCTTCCTTCTTTTTTTCGCGAAGCGATGACTATTTTTGTCCGGCAATGTCCGACGGATAAACGTCCGTGTGAGTCCGTGCGGGTCTGTGGCTAATCCTTCCTTCTTTTTTTGCGTCGTTTGCGCCTTTTTGCGGCTAATTTGTTCTTTTCTTTCTTTTATATTCTTGCGATTCTTGTTTACCCCGTAGCTTCGGGAAATGGTACTGGGGTTAAATCCGCTTTTCCCCTTATTTAACCGGAGTAATCTGCGGACTAAGGGTCAATAGTAGACTTGACCCCATTTCTTCCTGACCCCATTTCTTCCGCAGTATTATACCAATAATCCGATCCAGATCCCCATTGCTTATAGCCGTTCCAGAAGGCAGACAAAGCCCGCGATCAAAAAAATCCGCGCTCACTTCCCCGCCAACCACCTTTACCTTGTATGTGTTTTTATTTTGTGTATTTTGCGCCTTTTTGCGGCCATTAATCCGTGTAATCTGCGAAATCTGCGGATCGTTTTCTCCTGCTTCTAACCCCTGAACCCTGAACCCTGAACCGCAGTCGAAGACTGGCTGCATATGCATTGGCTTCCAGACCGGCCGCGCCTCAATATTCACGGACTCCAATGCCAATCTCACTTCTTCCCTATCTGCCCCAAACTCTTCCGGAGTTATCAAAATGACCGTTAGCCATCGGTTGGACCTTCCATAAGGAGCCTCAGGCATAAATTCAACCCCTGGAATATCGCCCAACGCATTTCTGTAATACTCAAAGATCTCCCGTTTCCTCTCAACCCTTTCATCCAACACCCTCAGCTGTCCTCTCCCAATAGCCGCCAGGACATTGCTCATCCGGTAATTGTATCCAATCTCCACATGCTCATAATGCGCAAAATCCTCCCTCGCCTGCTGAGCTAAAAACCGCGCATGTTCAATAAACGCCTCATCATCCGACGCCAGCATTCCCCCACCCGACGTCGTAATAATCTTATTCCCGTTAAACGAAAAAATAGCCGCTTTAGCCCCAACGCCGGCGTGCCTCCAGATTTCGGATTTTCCATCCAATCTTCCACTCATCCATTCATTTGTCATCTTTGCGTCTTTGCGTCTTTGCGTGAGATATTTAGCTCCAAGAGCTTCCGCCGCATCAGCCACCACCGGCACCCCATATTCCTCACAAATCCCCAAAATCCTCTCATAATCAAGACACTGTCCATAAAGATCCGTCGGAACCACCGCCTTCGGCATCTTCCCCCGCCTCTTGCAATCATCGAGCGCTTCCTTCAATAAATCCGGGTCCATGTTCCAAGAGGTGCGATCACAGTCCACGAACGTAAGCTCCGCCCCTTGAAATATAGCCGGCGTCACGCTGCCGATAAAGGTCAGGGTGGATGTGATCACTTCGTCGCCCGGCCCCACGTTCAAAAGACGCATGGCCAGGTGCATTGCGGCGGTCCCGCTAGAGACCGCCACTGCATAAGGAATCCCCACGTACTCGGCAAACTCCTTTTCAAAAGCATCCACCTGCGGCCCCAGCGGCGCGATGTAGTTGCTCTCAAACGCATCTTTAATAAAGTGCATTTCTTCTCCCCCCATGTGCGGCGGAGATAGAAAGATTTTTTCTGTTTTTCTGTTTGTCATCACTCTCTGCGTCAATCTATGCAATCTGTAAATTTGATAATCTTGACCGGAACCCCTGCAGCAACAACATTATCCGGAATATCCCTATTCACAAAACTCATCGCCCCTATCACTGCATTCTCACCAATCGTTACTCCTGGCATTATTACACTGTGGCTTCCTATTTTACAGTTCTTTTTCAACTTAACCTGACCCTCTTTATTATCGATAGTAGAGATCGAGTAGATTGAACAATGCGATCCTATCTGAACATAATCTTCGATTACCACGCCATTTTTAGCATTGATATAGGTAAATGCCCCGATGTCAGCCTTATAGCCTAATTCAAATTTGTCTCTATGCTGAACCAGCCAATTGTATTTTGTTAGCTCCCCTTCTTTCACTGCTGGAAACTTCCACTGTTCAAAACGATCGCCCATTACAGTCCTCTGCTGCCCTTAAATTTCTCCATGGTAGCATGACCAGGCTGATTTATACCTTCCCGCTTAAGGATCTTCCACACCGTCATCGCTATAATCTTCACATCCAGCCACACCGACCAGTTATCCACATACCACACATCCAGCTTGAACTTATCCTCCCAGCTAATCGCATTTCGTCCGTTCACCTGTGCCCAACCAGTGATCCCCGGTTTCACCTCATGCCTGCGCGCCTGTTCCGGCGTGTAACGATCAAGATATTGCATAAGAAGCGGCCTCGGCCCGACTATGCTCATATCGCCCTTGATCACATTAAACAGCTCCGGCAGCTCATCCAGTGAAGTGGTACGTAAAAAACTACCAAGCTTTGTCAGCCTTTCTGAATCCGGCAAAAGACAGTCATCTATATCACAGTCATTGGTCATGGTTCTAAATTTGTATATCCTGAATGGTTTGCCATGCAATCCGGGTCTGTTTTGATAAAAGAAAACTCCCTTTCCAACTGATATGCGAAGTAACAGGATTAAAACCATAGTAACAGGCGCTAAAATGACCAAAGCTGGAATTGCCAAGACTAAATCAAAAAGCCTTTTCTTCATTTTTCCAACAACCTGTAAAATATATTTTCAAAGCAGCTAACGCCAGCTTGCATGGATAACTTTTTATCATAATACGTTCGGCCATTCTTTCCCATAACAGATCTTTCGGCATCAGACATTCTGAATAATTCTAAAATTCCCCTGGTAATGGATTCGGGATTTTCGGGTTCTACTA
>DAOUSD010000136.1 GCA_030627405.1 Deltaproteobacteria bacterium | reverse complement strand
CCAAGGCAGACTTTATGCACTTTTCCGGCATGTGTCACAAAATTTCGACCTGTGCGGTTAGCCATTAGCTGTTAGCGTTTAGCCGTTAGCATTGAAAAGGAGTGGAAATGAGAGATTTTAGAGAACTTAATCAACAGGTCAATGAGGTAAAGAGGATGTTGAACAGTTTTATCCAAAAGCTAACCGCTAATGGCTAAAAGCTAACCGCACAGGTCGATAAATTTTGTGACACATGCCGGAAAAGTGCATAAAGCCGGCCTTGGCGGTGTGTGCTCAACTTCAGACATTTTAGGCTCTTTTAACCTTAGGAGAATAATTATATAAATGATTTTTGATTTTTTGACAAAAGTTTTTGGAAGTAAAAATGAACGGGAACTGAACAAGATTAAACCAGTTGTCGAAATGATTAATAAATTGGAGCCCGAGCTGAAGGCCATGAGTGATGAGCAGTTGAGGTCTCGTACTTTTGTTTTCAAAGAGCGAATTGAAAAAGGAGAACCCCTTGATAATATTCTTCTGGAAGCTTTTGCAACTGTAAGAGAAGCCTCTGTTCGTACACTCAATATGCGACATTTTGACGTTCAGTTGATAGGGGGCATTGTTCTTCATAAAGGGAAGATTGCTGAGATGAAAACAGGTGAGGGTAAAACTCTTGCCTCCACTCTACCTGCATATCTAAATACTCTTTCCGGCAAAGGGACTCATATTATTACGGTGAATGATTACCTTGCCAGGCGCGACAAAGAATGGATGGGTCAGATATATAATTTCCTGGGACTGACAGTAGGAAGTATATTAAGCGGCATGAACGACGCGGAACGAAAAGAGGCATACGGTGCAGATATAACTTACGGAACAAACAATGAGTTTGGTTTTGATTACCTGCGCGATAACATGAAATTTGATATGAATTCTCTGGCCCAGAGAGAGCTGAACTTTGCTATTGTTGATGAGGTTGACAGCATACTGATTGACGAGGCAAGAACACCTCTGATTATATCCGGACCTGCTGAGAAATCTACGGGTCTGTATTACAAAATCAATGAAATAATTCCGCGTCTTAAACGCGATATGGATTTTACGATAGATGAAAAAGCGCGTACCGTAGTTATGACGGAAGATGGCGTTGCAAAGGCTGAAAATATCTTGAAAATCGATAATCTGTATGATCCAAAGCATATAGAAGTTTTGCATCATATAAATCAGGGCCTTAAGGCCCACACGCTGTTTAAGCCCGATGTTGATTACATAGTCAAGAACGGTGAGGTCATTATAGTAGATGAGTTTACCGGCCGTTTAATGCCTGGTCGTCGTTACAGTGAAGGTCTGCACCAGGCACTTGAAGCCAAAGAAAACGTAAAGATAGAGAATGAAAACCAGACGCTTGCCACTATTACCTTCCAGAATTATTTCAGAATGTATGATAAACTTTCAGGTATGACAGGTACCGCCGACACAGAGGCATCTGAGTTTAAAAAAATATATAATCTGGATGTTATAGTTATTCCCACCAATATGCAGATGATTAGAACTAATTATCCGGATATGATTTACAAGACAAAAAAGGAAAAATATGAAGCTGCTCTGGATGAAATAGAAGAACTTCATAAAAAAGGGCAGCCTGTTTTAGTCGGTACGGTTTCAATAGATGTATCTGAAGGCTTAAGTAAAAAATTAAAAAAGAGAGGCATTAAGCATAGTGTTTTGAATGCGAAAAATCATGAAAAAGAAGCAGAAATTATAGCAATGGCCGGACAGAAAGGCGCTGTTACAATTTCTACAAGCATGGCAGGACGTGGAACAGACATAGTTTTAGGAGATGGGGTAACTGAGTTGGGAGGGCTTCATATTCTTGGAACCGAAAGGCATGAAAGCAGACGTATTGACAACCAGTTGAGAGGACGTTCCGGGAGGCAGGGCGACCCTGGATCATCTCGTTTTTATCTTGCTTTAGAAGACGATCTTCTCCGGATATTTGGCGGAGAACGTATAACCGGTATTATGGAGAAGCTTGGCCTGGAAGAAGGAGAGCCAATAGAGCATAACCTTATAAGCAAGGCAATAGAAAATGCTCAGGCAAAGGTTGAGGGCCATAATTTTGATATCAGAAAGCAGCTCCTTGAATATGATGATGTTATGAACCAGCAGAGGGAGGTTATATACAGACAGCGACGTGAAGCTTTGAAGGGTGGTGACCTGAAAAGTTCCTTTATGGATATGATCCATGAAAAGGCTGAGGAAATAGCTCATGAGTTTGCGGATGAGAGTATGCTTCCCGAAGAATGGGATTTGAAAGGACTTGGCAAAGCTGTATTCAAACAATTTAACTTCGGGCTTAACAGCTTTGATAGTGATACCCTGGATGCTTTGACGACAGAGAGATTGGCCAGGTTGATTTATGATTCAGCGCTCAAAGTTTATGATGAAAAAGAAGCTATTATAGGATCTGATGATTTCAGGCATTTGGAACGAATTATCATGCTGCAGACAGTAGATAGCCTGTGGAAAGACCATCTCTTCAGTATGGATCACCTTAAAGAGGGCATCGGCCTCAGGGGTTATGCTCAGCAAAATCCTCTGATTGTTTACAAAAAAGAAGGCTTTGATATGTTTCAGAGTATGATTTTCAGGATCAAAGAGGAGGCCCTGGGAATTTTGTTCAGGATTCAGATATCTGAACCTGATAAAATAAATGATCTAAGACAGCCGGCAAAGCAGGATCTGGTATATTCCAGCGGAGACGATGCTCCTCAAAAGAAAAAACCTGTTAAGCGAGTTGCTCAAAAAATTGGAAGAAACGCGCCATGCCCATGTGGAAGCGGAAAGAAGTACAAGAAATGCTGCGGGAAATAGGTGGTTAGCCTTTAGCTGTTAGCAGTTAGCTTAAAAAATCAAAACAGATAACACATTCAGCTAACTGCTAAAAGCTAACAGCTAAAGGCTAACCGTAGAGGTTACAAATGAGCTTGTATAAACCCGATTATGAAGAAATTTCAGATTCCGAAACAGAGGAGGAAGTTAAAGAACCTTCAATGTATAAGGTGCTGCTTCATAATGATGACTATACAAGCATGGAGTTTGTTGTAGAAATTCTTTTGTCTGTTTTTAATAAAGCTATAGAAGATGCTACAATAACCATGATGAAGGTTCACAAAGAAGGAATTGGTCTGTGCGGGGTTTATACATACGAAATTGCTGAGACAAAAGTAGATACAGTTCATACTTTAGCCTGGGAAAGAGAATTTCCCCTTAAATGTACTATGGAGAAAGATTAAATCATGATTAGTAAAGAACTAAGCAGCACTCTTGGTCTTGCTGTCAGAGTAGCCAAAAAAAGGCGACATGAGTATGTCTGTATAGAACATCTGCTTTACGCTATTTTATATAATAACGCAGGTAAAGAAATTATTGAGAGTTGCGGCGGAAGTGTTGAGAATCTCAATAATACTCTTGAGGAGTTTTTGAGTAAAAATCTTGGAAGCATTCCAGAGGGAAATGAGTATGTGCTGCAACAAACGATAGGTTTTCAAAGAGTTATTCAGAGGGCAGTTAATCATGCACGATCTGCCGAAAAAAAAGAAGTCTTAGTATCCGATATGCTTGCATCCATGTTTCAGGAAAAAGATTCTTATGCAGCATATTTTTTAAATAGAGAAGGAATTACGCGTTTTGATGTTCTAAACTATATATCTCATACCGTTAATAGTTTTCCTTTTCAGGATAGAGCCGGAGGATTTGCGAAAACCGAGAAGGAGAAAAAAAAGAAACGTTCCGATTTTCTTGAGGTTTTTACTATTGACCTTGTGAAAAAAGCATCAGAAGGGAAAATAGACCCTCTTATAGGACGCAAATTAGAACTTGAACGCAGCGTTCAGGTGCTTTGCAGAAGACGTAAAAATAATCCTGTTTATGTTGGCGATCCAGGTGTCGGGAAAACAGCCATGGCTGAGGGGCTGGCAAATAAGATATATGAAGGTGATGTTCCGGATGTGCTTAAAGATATCAGTATATATTCTCTTGACCTCGGGGCTATTTTGGCTGGAACAAAGTTCCGCGGGGAGTTTGAGCAGCGTTTAAAAGGAGTTTTGTCTGAACTGAAGAATAAAAAACAGGCTATTTTATTTATTGATGAGATTCATACTATTGTTGGAGCAGGAGCAACCAGCGGTGGTTCCATGGATGCATCAAATATACTCAAGCCGGTTCTTGCCGCAGGCGAGCTGAGGTGTATTGGATCAACTACTTATGAAGAGTATAAGAACTACTTTGAAAAAGACCGCGCTCTTTCTCGTCGTTTTGAGAAAATCGAGATTAAAGAGCCTTCTGTCTCTGAAACAGTTAAAATCTTAAAAGGACTCAGGCCTCATTATGAAGATTTTCATGGAATTAGTTATACAGATCAGTCGCTTAAAGTTGCTGCCGAGTTGTCTGCTAAATTCATAAATGATCGCTATCTCCCGGATAAGGCAATTGATGTAATTGATGAGGCCGGCGCATTTATCAAGCTTTCCGGTGCTTCTCGAAGAAAGAATATTAATTCAAAAGACATTGAAAAGATTGTTGCAAAGATTGCCAGAGTTCCAATTAGAAGTATATCGACCTCTGATAAAGCAAAATTAGAGAGTCTTGAAGAAGATCTAAAAAAAGTCATTTTTGGTCAGGATGATGCCATAAAATCTTTAGTTGGTTCTATTAAGCGTTCTCGTGCCGGTCTTGGCATGCCGGGCAAACCAGTTGGGGCCTTTCTATTTACAGGTCCTACCGGAGTAGGAAAGACAGAGGTCGCAAGACAGGTCGCGGCAATCCTTGGCATTGAGTTGCTGCGTTTTGACATGAGTGAATATATGGAAAAGCACGCTGTGGCTCGACTAATTGGTGCGCCTCCGGGTTATATCGGTTTTGACCAGGGTGGTCTTTTAACTGATGGTATAAGAAAACATCCTTACAGCGTTTTGCTTCTTGATGAAATAGAAAAAGCACATCAAGATGTGTTTAATATTTTGCTTCAGGTTTTTGACCACGCTACTTTAACTGATAACACCGGCAGGAAATCCGACTTCAGAAATGTCATTATTATGATGACTTCAAATGCCGGGGCAAGAGAAATGAGTGCCCATACTATCGGTTTTGGAGAAACATATTATGATACGAAAAATAAAGGCAGGAAAGCTGTTGAAAAGTTCTTTAGCCCTGAATTCAGAAACCGGCTTGATGGAATAATCAACTTTAATTCTCTTACCGTAGAAATTATGGAAAAGATAGTGGATAAGTTCATAGCGGAACTAAATGAACAGCTTGCCGTAAAAAAGATCTCCCTTTCCATTTCTTCTAAAGCAAGAAACCGGATGGCAAAAAAAGGACATGATCCGCTTTTTGGAGCAAGACCTCTTTCCAGACTGATACAGACTGAGATTAAAGATATCCTGACCGATGAAATCCTGTTCGGCAAGCTGTCAGGTGGGGGAAAGGTCTTCGTTGATTTAGAAAATGATAAAATCAGGGTTAAAGTGCAGGGTCCGGGGCATAAGCGCTAAGTTGTTTTTGCCCAGGAGGGACTGAAAAAAATGAACATCGAACATCGAACGTTAAACATCGAATGTTGAATAAGGTATTCCGCTAATTTTATATAATGGCGGAGCGAAGCGATTTCATTATTTGATGTTCAACGTTCGATGTTGGACGTTCATCTTTTAATATGTTCCTCGTTCCTAAGGGCTCGCTCAAAAATAACTTCACATTTTGATGCGCCGATCCATCCCGCATGGCT
>DAOUSD010000250.1 GCA_030627405.1 Deltaproteobacteria bacterium | reverse complement strand
GGATTTTGGCAAAGGTCTCGAAGCGCATATAGACTTTCAGATAATTAATTTCGACCTGTGCGGTTAGCTTTTATCCAAAAGCTAACCGCTAATGGCTAAAAGCTAACCGCACAGGTCGAAATTAATTATCTGAAAGTCTATATGCGCTTCGAGACCTTTGCCAAAATCCTCCTTTTAATCTTTTTCATTTTATCATGGATCATAAAGACATACGAACATTAAAACTCCTTGAAGAAATTGAGGAAAACCACGTTCAGAGCCAGCGGGAGCTTGCAAAAAAGCTGGATATTTCTCTGGGGCTTGTTAATTCGTTTATCAAGCGTCTTGCTCACAAAGGTTTTTTCAAGATTGCAACTATTCCCAAGAATAGAGTAAAGTATATACTCACCCCTGAAGGAGCTGTTGAGAAGGCAAGACTAACATATAAATATATCCAGTATTCTTATAGGTTCTACAAGGATGCCCGCCACAAACTCCGTAAACTTTTTCAAAAACTTGAGGCAGAGAGAGTCGGTCGAATTATTTTTTACGGAGCAAATGAACTTGCTGAAATTGCATATATATCTTTACAGGAAACATCCATTGAGATGGTTGCAGTTGTAGATATACTGAAGGCCGGAGAACAATTTTTGGGATATTTAGTTTTAGATCCTGTTTATCTTAGCTCACTCTCATTCGACAGAATTCTGGTTACCTCAATTGACTCGAGAGAGAAAATTTTAGATGATATTATAGAAAATGGAGCGCCGGATAGCAAGATAGTTACTATTGAATAAAAGGATAATATTTGTTTATGAAAAAAGCACTCATAACAGGAATCACGGGCCAGGATGGAGTTTACTTAGCTGAGTTTCTATTGAAAAAGGACTACGAAGTACATGGTATTAAACGCAGATCATCATCATTTAATACAGGGCGGGTAGACCACTTATATAAAGATCCGCATGAGGAAGATGTTCGTTTTTTCATGCATTACGGAGACCTGACAGACGCCACGAATCTTATACGCATAATCCAGGATGTGCAGCCTGACGAAATATATAATATGGCTGCTCAGAGTCATGTCCAGGTTTCCTTTGAAACAGCGGAGTACACTGCTAATGCCGACGCATTAGGGACATTGCGTCTCTTGGAAGCAATAAGGATCCTGCATCTGGAAGATAAAACACGATTTTATCAGGCATCTACCAGTGAGCTTTATGGTAAGGTTCAGGAGACCCCTCAGTCTGAAACAACACCTTTTTATCCGCGAAGTCCGTATGCAGCCGCAAAACTCTATGCGTACTGGATTACGGTCAACTATCGTGAAGCATATAATATTTTTGCCTGCAACGGGATTCTTTTCAACCATGAATCACCCGTAAGAGGTGAAACCTTTGTAACCCGTAAGATTACAAGGGCTGTGGCAAGGATAAAATTGGGATTGCAGGAAAAATTGTATCTGGGATATCTGGATGCCAAGAGAGATTGGGGTTATGCCGGAGATTACGTAAAGGCTATGTGGCTGATGCTACAGCAAGAACAGCCGGAAGACTATGTCGTTGCCACAGGAGAAGCCCATTCAGTAAGAGAATTTGTGGAAAAAGCTTTTAAGGAGGTTGAGATAAAAGTTGTCTGGGAAGGAACTGGTGTTGAAGAAGCAGGTAAAAATAAAGAGACCGGGAAAATCCTTGTACAGATAGATCCGCGTTATTTCAGGCCCACGGATGTGGGCTTTCTTCAGGGTGATTCCACAAAGGCCCGCACAAAACTGGGTTGGGAACCTAAGGTATTATTTGATGAACTGGTAAAGATTATGGTTCGAGAAGACCTTAAAGAGGCAGAGAAAGACAGGTTTTGCCAAACAGCCGGCTTCCGTATGTTAAGCCAGTTTGAATAGGATAGGGAAATGGAGAAAGATTCAAAGATATATATAGCCGGGCATCGCGGTCTTGTTGGATCGGCAATTATGCGAAGACTTAAAGCTGAGGGTTACAAAAACCTCCTCACTCATACGCATACGGAACTGGATCTCACGAGACAGGAAAAGGTAGAAGAATTTTTTCATAAAAAAAAACCTGACTATGTGTTTCTTGCTGCTGCAAGGGTAGGGGGTATTTATGCCAATAACACCTACCCGGCTGAATTTATTTATAGCAATCTTACTATCCAAACCAATATCATACATGCTTCTTATGTTTTTAAAGTCAAAAAATTGTTTTTCCTGGGCAGCTCATGCATCTATCCTAAAAACTGCCCTCAGCCCATGAAAGAAGAATACCTTCTTGGCGGGCCTTTGGAATCGACCAACGAACCTTACGCTGTAGCCAAAATCGCTGGAATAAAGATGTGCCAGGCTTATAACCGGCAATATGGAACCAACTTTTTGAGTGTCATGCCGACGAACCTCTATGGGCCAAATGATAATTTTGATCTAAAAACGAGTCATGTGCTCCCTGCACTCATCAGAAAGTTTCACGATGCCAAGGCAGAAGGTCTATCAGAGGTGGAGATTTGGGGTACCGGATCACCCAGGCGGGAATTTTTACATGTAGATGACCTTGCTGATGCAAGTTTGTTTCTTATGAACAATTATAACAAAAGCAAAATCATCAATATTGGTACAGGCAGGGATTTAACAACCAAAGAACTGGCGGAGATGATCGCCCGTATTGTTGGATTTAAGGGGCGTTTGGTCTTCAACCCTATAAAACCTGACGGTACGCCGAAAAAACTATTAGATGTATCGAAATTGCACTCTTTTGGCTGGAAGGCAAGAATCGGCCTGGAACAAGGGATAGCAGAAACATATAAATGGTATGTAGAAAACGTTTGCAAAGCCTGATGCTTTATGCCTTCTGCGCCATGTTTATCGCGTAGAAAAGTAAAAAGAAAAATAAAATAAATTGACGGGTTATCAAGCATAAGGTATACTATATTATAATAAAAGGTATACCTTGAGACCTTTGAAAATTGAACATTTTTCAAAAATTTCACTTTAAGGGGGGGAGGTGACGGAATTGTCTAAAGTAACCGCCAAATATCAAGTTACTATACCTGTAAAAGTTAGAAAGGAAATGGGTATCGTTCCTGGAAGTGACGTCGATATCAGAAAAAAAGGGCAAAAATATGTTCTTGTTGTTGACCCAATCGAAACAATCAGGAAGAAATGGCGTGGAAAGTTCAAGGGTAAACCAACAACAATGGAATATATGGATGAAGTCAGGGGTAAAGTAAATTGAGAGTCTGTGTAGATACAACCATCCTGCTTGATATTTTGAAAGATGAATTCAGAAGCTTTCAGGACAAGTTGTATGCTGCTCTCGCAAGAAGAGTGAATCTGGTAGCGCCACCAGTAGTATTTGCGGAACTTATGCCCCAATTTAAAGGAAACACCAGGCAACTGAACGAGTTTTTAAAGGAACACAAAATTGCGTTCGAACCGCTTGATGTTGATTCCGCCATTGCCGCAGCCCAGGCATGGATGAGATATTTGAAACGAAAAACAAAGGTGAAATGTCCTCAATGTGGTCAGAAGCTGAACCTGAAAGAGCACTTTTTGTCAGATTTTTATATCGGAGGTTTTGCTTCGGCAAAGTGCAGCGCCATTCTTACCAGAGACAGAGGTATATACACCAAATATTTTCCTGCGTTGGCCGGGTATGAACATTGTCTCAAAAATAAATAAAAACAATCCCAAAAATCCTGGTTTAAAAATCGAAAAAGAAGATATTCATTCAACTGACAAGATCTTCCGATTAAACAAAAAAGTAAAAAATCTCTGCGTAGCTCTGTGGTGAAAAAATAAGCTACAGAATTAAAAACCCATGGAGAACAAAATGACTATCCAGCATCAACAGCAAAATTCCGCACAAGACAACTACTATCCAG
>DAOUSD010000255.1 GCA_030627405.1 Deltaproteobacteria bacterium | reverse complement strand
TTTTCCCTTCTGGAATTCCTCATACTCTTGTCTTTCTTATTTTACGGGGGTATCTGTCCCCATTGTCCTAAACTTAGGCATCTTGAAAATCATGTTGTTCTTCCCTACCTTGTCCGAACAGCAAAGTACAGGATGGGAAAGGAGAAGACTAAAAAAAATATTAAAGTAAGGACGATATAAGGGTGTTGAAAAGATTGATAGTTTATTTTATGAAAACAGTTGCTTAAAACATAAAAAGCCTCTATAATGGTGTGAAAATAATCCTTCACCAAAAAGATTTTCCATACCAGAACGGAGGCTTTCCATGCACCACAAGAATATCAGGCGAATTATCAAAAAACAACTCAAAAAACAATATCCAAACTGGAAACGGCTTTCCAGAAAACAGAAAAAGGCTATCTCAAAAGCGGTATTAAACGAAGCGGTCGCCCAATATGATTTTGAGCAGGACATTCAGGTTCCTTTGGAAGAACTCATTGGCATAGAAGAGCAAATCCCAATGGATGACATCATGAATATAGAAGAGATGGCGCATTTCATAGACGTTTTCAATAGCGGTAAATTTATAAGATTTAATAGTTACAACCGATCCAACCTGTTTATCGAAGATGAAGAACTGAAATTCATTGACGCTCTGTTAGATGATGGAATAATCAACAGACTGCTGTCATATGATGGTTATAGTCCCTGTATGCGGGACCTTTTTCCTTGCAATCTGTTTCGCGCCGAACTGCTGAAGGCGATTAAATATCCAGAAATAAGCTACCGGAAATTTTGCGGCAATGATTATCTTGGTATGGACAGGAAACAAAATAGAGTGTTTGTCGGGTTGCCACTTATCTCACCAAAAATGATTGATCATACCGAACTTAGTAAGTTCCGATCCAGTTTGACCTTTAGTCAGCTTGTGAACTTGATGGTTTATATGCTTCATCATTTTTATCAATCCGGCCTTCTGGGTGATTGCGTCATTCACGGCATTGATTCAACTGAATTAGCCAATGAGTGCAAAACGCCTTTGGCCTCAGTTAAGGTAAATGGCAAAAAGATACGTATTTACCATGATCTTGATTGTGATTGCGGCAAGCGTCGCAACAAGAGAGATAAATCACCATACGTGATTGGTTATCGTCTGCATACCCTGACGGCAATTAATGCTGAGACAGGCCACAGCTATCCTTTGATTTCTCTGTTGGCACCTGCCAACCATCATGACAGTAATTTCCTTCTCCCCTTAGTCAAATTGGCACAAGCTATTGGGATAGATATGAAGCTCGTCACCGCAGATGAGGCTTATCATGATGGTAATGGAGCCTTCTACGAGGAGACAGGAATTCATCTAACCACCCCGCCGTCCGCAAAGGTGACTCTTCCAAAACATGTTAATCCTGACACCTTGTCTGTTTTTATTGATGATATGTGTGAGATACCAATGTGTCATGTCGGTTATGAAAATAATACTCACGAATATAAATGCGGAGCTGCCCCCGGAGAATGTATTCGTTCTGGTAATTGCCCTCAATTTCGAGAAATCTTTTGTGACAATGGAAACTTTCAACGAATCCCGAATGATAAGAATCAAGTACAGCAAGCCCATGATATTCGCAAAAACATTGAACGGCCCTTTAACCTGCTAAAAAATCAAACCGGACTTGAGCAGGTTCGGGTACGCAGTCAACACAACCTGATAGCAAGGAGTATCTTCAGCAATATCGGCGCATTACTACTAGAAATGGCTGGTACTCGCAGAAAGAAAAAGGTTAATAAGCCACAGCAAATTAAACTTTTTGATCTTGCAGCCTAAACACTGCCTGATCCAGCATAAAATACGATGACTATGTAATTTAACAGAATTATTCCGCGAATATATTACAGCCTTGTTTGAAAGTCGTTCAAGTCGATCTGTCTTAAAATAGGACCCGCCCATATGAGGGATAAAAATGGGTCAAACAAAACCTGACAGTTCGATAGTTGAGCAAGACCGACAAGCAAGCAAAAAAAATACGGCGAATACGCTTGATAGGGAACCTTAATCAGGCAATAACAGCCTACTTTTCAACACCCTTATTGAGTATTTCGAGGCTTAAAATTTGAAGCCTGACACCGCATCACGGGAAAATGGCAGTTATGCAAAGGTCTCAACTTGTAATTGTCAAGGATAAAGACCCTATATGATTCCCTCTGCCAGGTCGGCAGAGAAAAATGTCCGCGTTAGTCCGCGTAAGTCTGCGGCTAATTAAAATCCCGTAAATCCTGCCCCGTAGGTAGTTTACTATCGTACTGGGGCCTGCCCTGCCTGCCCCGTTCAATTTTTATCCCGTGGAATTTTATAACCATTCCACTGGGACCGAAGGACAGCGCAGCTCCAACTTTTCCTCAAAATTCCTCCGCCCGTTCTTGACAAATTGTCAAGAACTATGTAATAATAAATAAATGTACACTGCTAAGGAGGCTCATATGCAAACACTTACGATAGGAGAACTGAAAACCAGTTTTTCGGAGGTTTTGAAAAAATTAAGAAGCGGTCAGAAAATTGTTATAAGTTACGGCAAGAAACTGGAAAAAGTCGCTGTAATTGTCCCATATTCAGCCTATGCTTCTACACCGGAAAGAAGTCTTGGCTTACTTAAGGACCGGGCTGGATGCATAATTCATAACGACTTTGAGATTAGTGATAAAGAAATGCTGGCCGCATGAATTTATTACTGGATACCCATGGATTTTTATGGTCGCTTTTTACCCCCGACAAGTTGAGCAAGGCAGCAGCCCGTGAGATAAAGTCTCCGAACAATGACGTGGCTGTCAGTGTAGTTACATTCTGGGAAATTTCCTTGAAGTATACCATTGGAAAACTCGAATTGACCGGAGTGAAGCCGGAAGAATTGCCTGATTTTGCCAGTCAGATGAATCTGGAAATATTGCCGCTCACCGCTGCTGAAGCATCTAGTTTCCATAAGTTACCAAGGCTTTCATACAAGGCACCCCTTTGATCGTATCATTATCTGGCAGGCTATTCAGCGAAAAATGACCCTGGTATCAAAGGATCGCGATTTCAAGGCCTATCGTAAATTTGGGCTTAGAACTTTTTGGTGAAAATTGAATGCAAGTAGGATAATAAGAATTTAAGCTATGCACACTCTGCACGATGTTCTGCAGACCTACTCTTTTCTCTCAGCAGCAGGCTGATTGCTTTTCTGTTAGCTTCATTCCCGCCCGCCTCGCCTGAGCTCGCGATAGCGGGCAGGTGGGAACTGAGAAAACAACAATAAATCCAAACAATCCAGTTAATCCTGTCTAATAAATTTTTATCTTGAAAATGCTAAGTGAAAAAAAAGAAGTTATTCAACTAAAAAAGTATGGGCTTCTTGATGGATAAGTTAACAAAGTTACCAGCGCCCCCCTTTTTTTTGGGACCAGTGGGAATGGAACGATTGCGACAAGAGATTCGGTGACGACTGGCCCGGACGCATCCCCGCGCAACTGATCGCCCACATCCTCTACTACTTTTCAAAACAGAATGACCTGATCCTTGACCCCATGGCAGGAGGAGGCGTGACACCCGACACCTGCCTTGCCATGAACCGCAGATGCTGGGCCTTTGATATGCCAGACCGGCCGGAGACACGCCCCGAAATCGAACCCCACACATGGACAATACCAACAGTTAATCAGCTTAACAGCTCATCAGCTAATAAGCTGACCAGCTCAAAAGAAAAGCCCGACCTCGTCATCTTCGATCCGCCATACTTTGACAAAAAGGCAAGCGACTATCCTAAGTCTTCCCGATCGGGATTTTGCAAAAAATAACTTATTGATTTAATTGATCAAAAAATTTTTAGTGTAGTGACA
>DAOUSD010000245.1 GCA_030627405.1 Deltaproteobacteria bacterium | reverse complement strand
GCGAGGTGGAATATCAGATGCTTCTCGCTTGCGATCTCAATTATATACAGGATGAAACATATAGAGAACTTAATCAACAGGTCAATGAGGTAAAGAGGATGTTGAACAGTTTTATCCAAAAGCTAACAGCTAATGGCTAAAAGCTAACCGCACAGGTCGAAATTATTTATCTGAAAGTCTATACTCAGGTTCAGAGTTTAAGCTATGGCGCATAAAGTTAAAAAAAATCGCAGCACAAGGAGAGTGATAATCTGGTTTATCATTATGGCTGTCTTTATTACAGAGCTTTTAATTTACACATGGAGCAGAGTGCAATGCGTAAAATCCGGGTATGAAATTTCTAATGTAAATAAAAAAAATCGGAATCTTATAAATCTGCAAAATAACTTAAAGGTTGAGCTTGCACGCCTGAAATCACCGGAACGGCTCGCAAAGATAGCAAAAAACCGGCTTGGCCTGAAAACACCAACACCGAAGCAGATGATTATAATTCCATGAAACCAATTGAAAAAAAACACATAAAGTTGAGAACAATTCTGATTGGTTTTATTTTCAGCATTTTTCTATTTATTATAGGGGCAAAGGCTTTTTATCTTCAGGTTTTTTGCAGTTCATGGCTCTCAAGGAAAGCAGCAAATCAGTATGAAAAGTCATTAGTTTTTCATGGAAAGCGTGGGACAATTTACGATACCAACCACAGGGAAATGGCCTTGAGCATAGATGTTACGTCAATTGTGGCATATCCCCCCAATATCGAGGATCCGGCAGCGACCTCCAGGGCTCTCAATAAAACGCTGAAAATTGACCTTAATTCGCTTAAGCAGAGACTCACATCTGATAGATCATTTGTTTGGATTAAGCGCAAGGTTACACCAAAAGAAGTAAAAAATGTAAAAATCCTTGATCTCAAAGGTATAGATTTTATACGCGAGCACGAACGTTTTTATCCAAATAAAACCCTTGCAGCGCAGGTGCTTGGATTTTCAGGTATAGACGGGCATGGCCTTGAAGGAATCGAATATTATTATGACTCTTACCTTAAAGGAAGTACCTGCAACTTTACGGTTTTAAAAGATGCTTTCAAACGCAGGTTCGACGCCAAAAAGAATGTAATGCCTGATTGCAGCGGGAATAACCTGATATTAACGATTGATGATAATATCCAGTACTTAGCCGAAAGAGCGCTTGAAGAAGCTACTGTTAAATTTAATGCAAAATCAGGGATGGCAATCGTAATGTCTCCAAAGACCGGAGCTATACTGGCAGTAGCGCACTATCCGTTTTTTAATCCAAATTCTTTTGGAGAGTTTGATCGGGATCTGTGGAGAAACAGATCAATAACAGATCCATTTGAGCCCGGCTCAACTATGAAAATCTTCAGCGCATGTGCGGCAATAGAATTTGGAGGATGTTCTCAGAACACCATTTTTTTCTGTGAAAACGGTAAATACAGAATAGGCAAAAACGTTGTCCACGATACTCATCCTCATGGCTGGCTGTCTCTACAGAATATTATTAAGTTTTCAAGCAACATCGGCAGCATAAAGGTCAGCGAAAGGATAGGGCCGGAATATCTTTATAAAACATTCCGCGGTTTTGGTTTTGGTGAAAAGACAGGAATAGATTGCCCGGGAGAAACATCAGGCGGCCTGTCCCACTATAATAGATGGGCAAAAATTGATGCCGGCGCAATAGCTTTTGGACATGGAGTTGCCGTTTCCGCCCTGCAGCTTATAACTGCGGCCTCGGCTATTGCAAATGATGGAATCCTCATGGCTCCTTATATTGTACAGGCTATAACGGATCAGAATGGACGTCTTATAAAAAGCACAAACCCGCGTAAGGTCAGAAGAGTCGTTTCACTGGAGACAGCCCGAACCGTAAAAAAAATAATGGCTTCTGTAACTACTGAAGGGGGGACAGGTGTGAATGCTGCTTTGGAAGGTTATTCCGTCTGCGGAAAGACAGGAACCGCCCAGAAAATTGATGAGAAAGGAACTTACTCGGACGAAAAATACATAGCTTCGTTTCTTGGGTTCATTCCCGCCGAAAATCCTGAAATAACTGTTCTGGTAGTCATTGACGAACCACAGGGAAAGCATTTCGGCAGCATAGTTGCGGCTCCGGCATTCAAAAGAATAGCGTATGAAACTGTAAACTATATGAGCATACCGTTAACTGTCGATAATTCATTTGGAAGATTGGTTGACATACAGACCGGCGAAAACGGGGCAAGGGGTTGAAACTTTCTATTTTGGTTGAATCCGTACCGGAAATAAGGCGTGTAAGCATTGTCAAAGAGGGTATGGAGCGTCAGTATAGCGCGGGAACATGGCAACATAATGATGATTTATGCGCCTGTTTGCCGGAGTATGAAATAGGCTCAATACATTATCGGGCGCAGGAGGTTAAGCCCGATGGGATTTTTGTTGCCGTAAAGGGTTTTAGGGCGGATGGGCATGATTTTATTGATGAAGCCCTGGCAAGAGGTGCATCAGTGATTGTAACTCAGAAACCTGTTAATAAAGAATCTGTAATTATAGAGGTTGAGAATACCAGAAAAGCTCTTGCCGCAATTTCTGCAAATTTTTACGGGAATGCTTCAGAAAAGTTGTTTATTATAGGGATAACCGGAACAAACGGTAAAACAACAACAGCTTATATAATTGAAAGCATCCTTGCTGAAGCGGGTTTCAGGGTTGGTGTAATAGGAACTATTAATTACCGTTATTCGGGCAGGGTTTTTCCAAACCCAAGGACAACGCCGGAATCTTTGGATCTGCAGAGGATCCTGGCGGAAATGCATGAAAACGGGATCACCCACGTTGTCCTGGAAGTGTCATCTCATGCAATTGACCTGCGCAGGATTGACTGCTGCCGGATAAATATTGGTGTGTTCACCAATCTGACCTGGGAACACCTTGATTATCATGGAGATATGGATTCTTACTGGTTTTGCAAAAAAAGGCTTTTTACAGAGCATTTAAAAACCGGTCCCAAGAAGGGCCATACTCTGGCTGTGGTAAATTGCGATGATAAGAGAGGAAAAGGACTTTATAATTTACTTTCAGAAGCATCTGATAGTATGCCCGTGATTTCCACAGGCAGCACGCCGGATAAAATGATATGGCCGGATAATATTAAATACAGCCTTACAGGTATTACGGGGAAAATTTCAACAGAAAGGGGGATATTTAATTTTAAATCACCTCTTGCAGGGGAGCATAATCTTGAGAATATACTCAGCTCAACAGGTGTGGCGATTGCCCTTGGACTTTCTCCGGCTATCATAAAGGCAGGTATAGAAAAGACCGGCTGGATACCGGGCAGACTTGAATTGATACCAAATAAAGCAGGCAAGTTCGTGTTTGTTGATTACGCTCATACTCCGGATGCTCTGGAACATGTTCTCTCTTCTTTAAAGTCAATTAAAGACAATGAAATCGGCAAAATTATCTGCGTATTTGGCTGCGGAGGCGATAGAGATAGAGGCAAAAGGCCCCGGATGGGCGAAATAGCCGGCAGGTTTTGCGATCTGGCTATAATCACATCGGATAATCCGCGCACCGAAGATCCAATAAAAATAATAAGCCGGATAGTAGAGGGAATAAAACAAACATCTTCAAAGGAATATGACCCAAAGGAGCCGGTAAACGGCATTCAAGAGAAAGGTTATGTTATTGAGCCTGATCGCAGGAAAGCCATAAAGCTGGGCATCACATCAGCCGTTCCGGGAGATATCATACTTATAGCTGGAAAGGGGCATGAGACATATCAATTAATTGGTGGTGAAACTTTTCACTTTGATGACAGGGAGGAGGCGAGAGAAGCTCTTCAAGAACAAATTAAAAGATGAACGTCCAACATCGAACGTCGAATAATGATGTCGCTTCGCTATTTAAATTATTTTAAAATCGAATAAAAAAATATAACTAAAAGAAGATATAAAAACAACTTATAATTTTATTTCCCTGTGAGCATATAATGATAAACATAGCTCTTCCCGATGGAAGTACAAAGAGTTTTGAGAAT
>DAOUSD010000207.1 GCA_030627405.1 Deltaproteobacteria bacterium | reverse complement strand
CGCATGGCTGCGTTGCTCGTTGGTTAAATAGCCTGCTATTCGCCCTCCTCGCGCCTTGCCATGCGTACGCCTCAACACCTGAAAATGTAAATTTATTTTTGAGCGAACCCTAAGTGAGATTTCCTGAACCTCAAATATTTTTTGCCACAGAAATTAACTTATCAAACTTTTCAACTTCTACTACAGGCGATGTTTTAAATGAGATTCCTGTCAGTTTGTTTAATGCAAAAGATGCGGCAATGGCATTCTCAGAGCTAGGAAACTCCAAGGTAAGAACAAGGTCGTGTTCTCCCATCACAGCATACATAGATATAACTTTTCCGCCATTCTTTTTGATCAGATCAACCGCTTTATCCGTTCTTTCGGAACTGATTCCCTTTAATGCTTCTGTGGAATATTTTCCAAACATCATGAATATTGGCATATCAAATCCTCCATTATTTGGGTTATGTTTTATAGATGATCAAAAGTAAATTCCCACGGGCTCACGCCCGTTACCAAGTTTGTCGATATGATTCGACCAGGTAATATCAATAGGATTATTGTTGTGATCAAATGCTTGGACTTTGTTTACATAGGCCTTCCTCTTGGATTTGTTGAAAATATTGCATTTGACGACGCATTTGTCATGGTCGTGAACCGCCAAACCAGGATGAATGATTTTGCTAACGATCAGTCTCTCATCAGACTTCATCTAATCCCTGAGTTTGCAGGAAAGCTTAAAACTAAGGTAAGCACAGAAGCCTGAAAATATAGCTGCTAAAGCTGCGAGTACGGCAGCGATTACCGAGAAGGTTTAAGCAATTGATGGTTCTGACATAATAAATTCCTTCAAAAGGCTAACTTTGATGTAGCGGGCCTAAAAGCCCGATTTGTTTTCGTGCATTATTGCATGCGAAAAGAATAATAAGGCGATTTTGCCGAATAAAAATTCTTGACATTATAACAGAATGACTGAAAGTCGAATTCGTTGCCAAGTGTCGAAACCTTAGAGGGTGTTAGATGGTGTTTCATAAATAAGATATACAGCCATTTCCAAGCCAAGAAATATCTACAACAATTTGTAGGAGATATACATGATAAAGGTTAGGACGGTCAAGCCGAAATTGCTGGATCAGGTTCGGCTTGCTACACGGGCCAGACACCTCAGTTACAGAACCGAGCAAGCCTATGTGCATTGGATAAAAGGATTCAATCCTTGGGGAATGGTATAGCCGATTTAACAAGGCAAGTTATTGCAGCGTAGAAAAAGTCGACCGGATTTATTCAAGATTGTTAACTACATATATTTCATAATCGTTCCTTGCCCCCCCTGAAAACTCATCTCCATTCCCCAACGTCCCACATTTTCTTCTTTCTATAGCTTTCCAATTTCGTGCAAAAAATACTTGACAAAATATAATTCTAATATCTTGTTTTAAACAAGACGGGTAAATCCTGCTACGTGCTCAAAGTGCTTCCTTCCATCGATTGGCTATGAGCTTTGAGATGATAGGCGTAACAGGGACCGTCTTTTTTTATTTAAGATGCTTGTCTTCAAGCTTAACCGCCTTTCTGAAGATATTGTACCACGCAGCATTCTTTGCTTCCACTCACCCATCAGAACATACTCACATACTCATCAAACACAAAAACCCGATTGCGCTGATAGCCGGTAGTTTCAATAAGTATCTTATGTTCAACAAAGGCCTTGACCAGATCATTTGCCGCTTTGGGTGACAGGCCGGTCATTGCCTGCACATCCTTGATTGTTACGACTGGTTTTTTAAACAACTGGTGAAGAAACTCTATTGCAGGTTTAGATCGTTTGCCCATAAGAAGGATTCGTTCCTTCTCAAGGGATGCTTTTAAATCGGTGATCTTCTTCAATGTTGTAGCAGCGTTTTCTGCGGTTTGGATAACCCCTGTCAGAAAAAACCTGATCCATTGTCCAAGGTCGTTTTTGGTTCGGGCAAAGGTCAGGTTGTCGTAATAGAGTGCCTTGTTCTTTTCAAAAAATTCGGAGAGATACAAAAGGGGTTTGTCCAAAATACCGCTTGATACCAGATAAAGGGTAATAAGCAATCGTCCTATTCTGCCATTGCCGTCCAGAAATGGATGAATAGTTTCAAACTGATAGTGGGCTATCGCTATCTTTACCAGATGGGGAACTTTTATCTCAGAATTATGAAGAAAAAATTCCAGATCAGACATCAAATCCGGCAGCTCTATATGCGCCGGAGGAATAAACACCGCGTCTGTGAGACTTGCTCCGCCAATCCAGTTTTGAGATTGGCGAAATTCACCCGGATTTTTACGCTCGCCCCTGCCGCTGGAAAGAAGTATTTTGTGGGTATTTTTAATGAGTCTATTAGATAATGGAAGAGTTTTAAGCTCTTCTACGGCAGCATTCATTGCGTTTACATAGTTATTGACCTCTTTCCAATCGTCCCGCCTTTCCGGCTCAATTTCCTTCTCTTCTATAAGGGCTTCTTCTATATTGGTTTGGGTACCCTCAATTCGGCTGGAAACTACGGCCTCCTTTAAAATGTGCATGATGATGAACATGTCTGTATCTGGAACAAATCGGGAAAAGGAATTAAGTTCCCCCAATTTAAATGAGGCTTTTTCCAACAGTTCATTGATAGCCTCATTGGTCCAGAAAAAGGAGTGGTTTATTTTCTCAGGTAAGAAGTAGCGGTACTCATATCCTTTTCTATATGAACCTGCTTTGAAGTCCTTAATATCCATAAACGCTCCTAAAGTAAAATATAAGTCCATTTATTTTACTTTTAGAAACAAAAGTAAAATATAAATTTCTTTATTTTACTTTTTGTGTTTTCCAAGCCCTTCATTCATACTTGCTTGACCTTCCCTAAATTCTCAGCAATCAGAGCATTAGATAGTGTTTCATACAATCTTTATTTAAGATATCCAGCCATTTCCAAGTCAAGAAATATCTATAACAATTTGTAGGAGATATACATGATAAAGGTTAAGACGGTCAAGCCGAAACTGCTGGATCAGGTTCGGCATGCTACACGGGTCAGACACCTCAGTTACAGAACCGAGCAAGCCTATGTGCATTGGATAAAAAGGATTCAATCCTTGGGGAACGGTATAGCCGATTTAACAGGGCAAGTCATTGCGGCGTAGAAAAAGTCGACCTGATTTATTCAAGCTTGTCAACTACGTTATATATTTCCCCGACCACACGCTCAAACCTTTGACGGCTCACTCTCTACCATTTGTCTATTGTTTATGCCTGACACCAACGATCTTTGGCTTGGTCATTTTCCTGATAATGACCATATTCATTCGTTTGTCAGGTTCTCTGGTGTACTGTGCCGGTAGTCGCGTATTTGATTCATTATATCGCCAGAAGTAATTGTAAGGAAGCTGGACACCGGTAAACCAGCTTCCTTCAATATCTTTGTAGTCCATGTATTGCACGTATTAAATACATGAAACTTTCCCTTGGCTTGATAAAACAAATCATGAACATGCAATCCCTTTCCGGTTTTGACAGGATTACCATTACTGTTCCGTTTAAATGTTTTGTAAATGTATGACAACATTTTCCGAAATCCGGTACGTGTCACCATTAACTTCTTAACCTCGATATTGGGATAATACTTCTCAGGATCAATTGGCACCTCAGTAACGCGCAACACCGCATTTGTAGGATACAATACAGCTTGCATTCTCAATTTTGTTGTTTTTTCCCTTGACTGGTAGAAGTCCTCATCGCCCCAGCCTACTTCAATATACCTTGAATGAACAAACTCTTCATTTATAGACGGGAGCTGCTGCTTTGCTAACTCTCTATCCAGCACGATACCTGTATGCCCGCCATGATCCACAACATATACCGGGAAATCAGCTATTTCATTTGATTTTATCCGCTCCGTATTAGATATTGAAGAACATCCGTTAAAGAAGACCATCAGCAGCAGGCAACCGCAGAGCGTAGCAACGCGGTTGGCTGACCGATGGATGTGATTGTTGCGCCTTGATCTCAAAACTATTTCATGCCCAGTTTCTTTTTCTCCGTAAGAAGCTTTATTGCTTCTTCTATCCGTCTTTCCACTGTTTCCTGCTTTTTGCGCTTCTTAACCAGCCGACATACTGCTTTCTGTAGCTGGAGGCAAGATTGTTGAAATTTTCCCACGCCTTTTTATTTGTCTTCAGCGCTTTCTCTATTTCGGATGTGAGCGGAATTTCTTTCGCGTGATGGGCGTCCCTATCCCTATAGATGGTCGCCATTTTATAGATTTATGATGTTAGTAGCCTGAAATAGTACAAGTTCCATTATCCAGGCATTCCTGTAGTGGATGCTCAACTTTTTTTCCATTTATTGTGTATATATATTTTGCTTCTTGTTTTTCATCACCCAAAGACAATTCTACCTTTGTCCCAGAAGATTGAGCATTAGCTATGTTTCTGTAACGAGTCCTTAGGGGTCCTTAGGGGACGTACCTTGATATATTGATTACTTATTTTGCAATAGTTTT